>CAZFWP010000049.1:0-14096 GCA_964522805.1 uncultured Synergistaceae bacterium
TATTTTGAAAAAGGTGTCATCGAACTTGCACCTCTGGCTTACATGAGAGGACGTACACTGAACGACAGTTTTATAATATTGGACGAAGCGCAGAACACAACGGCGGAGCAGATGAAGATGTTCTTAACCAGGCTTGGCTTCGGTTCAAAAGCTGTCGTCACGGGAGATGTCACTCAGGTGGACTTGCCCGGAAACAAAGAATCGGGTTTGATTCTTGTACAGAAAATATTGAAGGATATACCTGGTATTGCTTTTGCAAAATTGAGCAATCATGACGTTGTCCGCCATGAAATAGTCCAGCGTATTGTGAGGGCCTACGAAGAATATGACCATAGGGGAAAAGAATAAAAACCAGATTGCCAAATTTTTCTCCACTGTCGCGACAAAAATTACTCTTAATCCGGAAAACAGACCTTACATTTTTTTCCGCTCGATTTTACTTGTCGCGGCCATCCTGCTTGTTTGTGTCAACTGGTACATCTCTGATAGAAGAGAGAACTACCAAATCGGCACCCCATCAGCAAAAACATATTTTGCCCTCACTACAGCCCGCTATGAAGATAGGGCTGCGACTTTAGAGCTGCGGCAGCGAGCTGCGGCTCGTATCGTTGATGTGATGGTTCAGGACGAAAAGATTGCCGCCGAGGTCAATAAGCGTCTTGAGACACTTAGCGCAGGCGATTATGCAAGTATATTCAATAAGCCTCTGCTGGAACTCTTTAAAAGCCTCAGTGACCAAGAGCGTGTGCGTATCATCGCCTCTGTTTTGGAAATAGGAGGGAGAATACGTGATGAGGCTCAGACAAGGGAGCAGCAGGCTTCGCTGATCTGGAAATATCTGAAACAATCGCAGTTGTCGCAGGCGGACAGAAATGTTGCCTTTCAAATTCTGGACTTGGTGCTCAACCCGTCATTGCAATCTGATTTAGAAATGACGGCTAGGCTTCGGGGAGATGTATCACTGCAAATTCCGGCTGTAGTAAGAGAAATACGCCCGGGGGCGGTTCTTGTACAAAAAGGTCAGGTAATAACTCCTGCTTTAGCAAAATTGCTGCAATCACAAGGATATCCTGACGCTGCTTTTCCGCTAAAACATTTGGCATTTATTCTAATTGTTGTTTTTGCTTGGAGCTTTTGGCCCATTTGGATTGAGAATGGTTTGAGGGAAAAATTATCACTGCGCGAATGGATATATGTTGCCGTTGTTCTTTCACTGGTTTGGTCACTAGAACTTTTATTCACCAAACTGGGCGGCAGTTATTCCATGGCAGTGCTGGGATTAACCGGTTGGCTCTGTCTCACCATTCCTGTATCCCTTTCATACCACATTATTTTCGGCGGAGGCATAATCAGTGTGATGATTACTTACGGCACAAATCCGGGCATCGTCGCCTTAGGATGCGTGCTGGCTTCCTTTGCCGCAGGAATAGGGCGAATGCTCTTTATAGACCCGCCTAACCATCGTATGACAATATGGAAGAACTTATTCTTTCTTGGCATCTGTCTCAGTATTGTCTCCGTGATCATGCACTGGGGAATGGGCTTGTACTTCACATACAAACTGATTATCTCATCTCTGCTCTTCAGTGCTTTATGGGGGGCCATTGTAGTGGCAATGCTGCCTATGTGGGAGAATATCTTTGATGTTATCTCTCCACTGCGTCTTTTGGAGCTCAGCCATCCTTCACAGCCTTTGATTAAGCGTCTGCAGATGGAAGCGCCAGGTACATATCACCACACTCTGATGGTTGGCACACTTGCTGAAGCTGCTGCTGACAGTCTCAAGATGAATGGGCTTTTGGTTAAAGCAGGAGCCTACTACCACGATATCGGTAAATTGAAAAACCCGCGTTATTTTGTCGAGAACCAGCTGCACGGCGATAATATACATGATTCACTATCTCCTTCACTATCGGGACTGGTTCTGATCTCACACGTTCGCGATGGATTGGAAATAGCTGAAGAGACGAAACTTCCTAAAAGTCTGTGGAAATTTATTGCAGAGCATCATGGGACTACTGTACAGAAATATTTTTACGAAAAAGCGCTGGCGATGGGAGAAAACGTTACCGAAGAGCAGTTCCGCTACCCCGGACCCAAACCGCAGTCTAGGGAAACGGCGATTGTTATGCTGGCGGATTCAGTTGAAGCTGCGGTTAAAGCGAGAAACAAACCATTTGAAACGATACGTGATCTGCGGCTCTTGGTTGAAAATGTCATCAGGTCTAAGGTCGAAGCGGGGCAGCTGGACAATGTTGACTTCACGATGAATGATATGAATATCATCAAAACTTGTTTTGTTGACATACTGAGATCGACATACCATTCAAGGGAAGTACGTGATGTAAAAGTTGTTGTTGACGAGCTTCAGGCCTCAATTAAGAAAGAACAGGGTGTAAAAAAATGAGCGTACTAATCTATACAGGTGAACTGGATTCTGCCAATATACAAAGCAGCGGAGCAGATAAAGCTTTTTTATCCCGACTTGAAGAGATTTATGATAAAGTGTTAAGAGATAAAGGATGCGTCACCGATTTGACAAAAGACATTGAAATATCCCTGACGTTTTTGGATTCTCAAAAAATGAGGGAAATCAATAATGAATATCGAAACGTGGACGAACCAACAGATGTTCTCTCTTTTCCTCTTTGGGAGTCGGAGGATGGACTCTTTACCCCTCCGGATGATTGGGAGGTCCTTCCCATTGGCGACATAATGGTCTGCCCTGAAATTGTCAAAAAAAATGCTGCTGAAAACGGGCGGACACATCTGCAAGAGACGGTGCTTGTTATCTCGCATGGTTTACTGCACCTCATCGGCTATGACCACGATACTGAAGAACGGCAAGTTACAATGTGGCGGGAGCAGGACGATTTGGTAAGAGAATTTTTTGCGGGATATTCCCATAACGACATAAAAGCATAGAATAGGATGAATAATATGTCTGTACAAAAAACAGAAGAAAACGGATTCAGAGCAGGATATGTGGCCTTATTGGGACGCCCTAATGTTGGTAAATCTTCAATTATTAACGCTTTGCTTAAAGAGAAAGTTGCTGCCGTCTCACCCAAACCGCAGACTACGCGTAATGCCGTGCGATGCATTTACAGTACTGAAAAAGAGCAGATTGTCTTTGTTGATACCCCCGGGATTCACAAGCCGCAGCATGCTCTTGGTGATTTTATGATGCAGGAGGCGACAGACGCTCTCGGTCAAGTTGATTTAATCTGTTATGTTGTAGAGGCGACAGACCGATCCATAGGTGAAAAAGACGAAATGATTCTCTCCGTTCTCAGGGAAATAAAACTACCGATAATACTGATTGTCAATAAAATAGACCAACTTTCTGACCCTGAGCATTATGTGAAAACCGCAAAGATCTACGAAGAACGGGTGTCACCAATAGCTGTCATTCCTATCTCTGCAAAAAAATCGCTCAATCTAGAAATCATGGCAAGCGAGATCAGTTCATATCTGCCTATTCAAGAAGCCATTTATCCACAGGACATGCTTATGGACAGCACTGAGAGATTTTTGGCTGCAGAAGTGATCAGAGAAAAGATTTTTTACTTTACAGAAGAAGAAGTCCCTCACGGAGTCGCGGTATTGGTGGAAGAGTTTAAGAGCCCTGAAGAATTTCCCGAATTAAAGACATGTGAAATAAGGGCCACGATAATTGTTGACAGACCTGGACAGAAAGGGATTATCATCGGGAAGGCCGGCTCGAAGCTTAAGATTATCGGTACTGCCGCACGCAGAGATTTAGAAGAAAAGTTTGGACATCAGGTCTTTCTTCAGCTATGGGTAAAGGTGAAACCAGGTTGGAGGAAGTCACAGGAAGAACTCCGAAGACTGGGGTATAGTTTTTGATTCCAGGAGCAGAAACAGATAGACTGGACCAAGGATATTATCGCCAGTCAGGGACAGTCATACAGAGAAGGGATTCCGTGAAAAGCGGCAATTCCCTTCTGCTTTTTTTACGCGATCTTGGCCCTAGGTGGGTTTGCGCTCCTGGATCTTCAGCGAAAAGCAGATTTTGCGGAGCTATTGAACCTCTCGTATGGGGGACATATGACCTTTACCAAAGCCCGACAAGGCTCTACTTGAAAAGTGCGGAAGTAAAAGAAGATTTTCTCTCATTGCGTACAAATCGATCGCAGCTAATGGCGGCGATTCGGTTTTATAAAAATGTTACAAAATTAACAATGACAACGCATGAAAGCAACAAAATATTAAATGTCCTGTGGAGTGCCATGGTTCTTCTAAAAGAAGACTGTCCCATTGAGCTTACAGAGTTTAGGTACATTTGGAAGTTGCTAAACTCAGCAGGGCTTGCTCCATCTCTCTCGCGCTGCGTCATCTGCGGATCTGTGATAAATAACTGCGCGACGTGGACAGAAGACGGTTTTTGCTGTGATAAATGTAATAATAAAGATAATAGCAGCCTGTCAGCAGAGGAGATGGCAATACTGCAGCATGCGGCATTACTTGAACACGATAAATTTATCAGATGGTCTAAGCAACATGGTGATACCGCTGTATGTAACAATTATATTGGGAAACTTCTTACATTTTTTTGACATATCTTTGAAATGTAGGATAGAATGTTATTGTATATGCGACACCAAAGGAGGGCAATAGGAGTGAATTTTCAAGAAATCATAATGCGCCTGGAAAATTTCTGGGCATCACAGGGATGTGTCATACAGCAGCCATACGATATTGAAGTCGGTGCCGGGACAATGAACCCCGCGACTACGTTACGCGTGCTTGGTCCGGAACCTTGGCGTGTGGCCTATGTTGAGCCATCCAGAAGACCCACCGACGGCAGATATGGGGAAAACCCTAACAGACTGCAGCACTATTACCAGTACCAGGTTATAATACAGCCTGCTCCCGACAATATCCAAGAAATGTATATTGAAAGTCTCAAAGTTCTCGGTATTGACCCTTCCGAACACGACATTCGCTTCGTTGAAGACGACTGGGAAAATCCAACCACAGGAGCTTGGGGGCTTGGATGGGAAGTTTGGTTGGATGGTATGGAAGTCACGCAGTTCACTTATTTTCAGCAAATGGGCTCTCTGGATATGGATGTTGTTCCCTCCGAAATAACCTATGGATTAGAACGCATTGCCATGTTTGTACAAAAAGTCGATAATGTTTACGATCTTAGCTGGGTAGACGGCGTTAAGTACGGCGACGTTCACCACAAGGGCGAGGTGGAACACTCAACATACAATTTTGAAGTAGCCAGCACAGATATGCTCTTTCAGCTTTTTTCAATGTATGAGGCGGAATCCAAAAAGACACTTGAAAGAGGACTTGTGCTTCCTGCATATGACTATGTCCTTAAATGTTCACACTCTTTCAACCTTCTTGATGCCAGAAACGCTATCAGCGTAACGGAACGAACCGGCTACATTGGAAGGGTACGAGCTCTGGCCAGTGCTTGCTGTCAGGCGAATGTCGAACAGCGTGAATCTATGGGACACCCTTTGATGGGAAAATTTGACAAACACGTTTCCGCAAAGGAAGGTGCGAAATAATGTCAGTAAGAGACTTGCTCTTTGAAATAGGAACGGAAGAAATACCGGCTCGCTTCATGCCTAAGGCGATACAAGACATAAGTGCTTATGCCGCAGAAGAGTTTAACGCAGCTCACATAGATTTTGGTAAGGTTAAAGTTTTTGCCACACCGCGGCGAATCGCTCTCTACGTAGAAGACCTTGCGGAATCTCAGCAGGACAGTGTGGAAATCGCTAAGGGACCGATGAAAACACAGGCGTTCGATGCAGACGGCAGACCGACAAAGGCTGCAGAAGGATTTGCCAGAAGCAGGGGAGTCGATGTCGAAGATTTAAAATTTCAGACGATTGGCAATACCGAGTACATCATTGCAGAAAAACGTGAGGCCGGTAAGCCCACTATAGATGTGCTTTCCTCTATTTTAGAAAAAATACTTAAACGTCTCTCATTTCAAAAAAGCATGTATTGGTCTGATAAGAACACTAGATTTGCAAGGCCTGTACGCTGGATTGTTGCTCTTTTTGGTAAAGACATTATCAACATTTCTTTTGGTAATGTCCAAAGCGGAAATTCTACGAGAGGGCATCGTTTTATGGGAGCGGATTCAATCACCATTACTAAGCCTTCTGAGTACACAAATTTGATGGCTCAAAACGCAGTTATCATTGAGCCGGAGACGCGTAAAGAAATGATTTTATCTGGTATTGCCTCTATAGAAAAAGAGCTTGGCGCGAGCGTGGAGGTTGACCCTGAGCTTCTAGAAGAGAATGTCCACCTTAACGAATACCCAGTTGTTTTCTACGGCAGCTTTGACAAAGAGTTCTTGGAAATACCGGAAGAAGTACTCACCCTATCTATGGCGAAGAATCAAAGATATTTCCCTGTAAGGGACAGCTCAGGCAAACTAATGCCCAACTTTATCGGTGTCAGCAACAACAAAGCTAAAGACATGAAAGTTGTGCGCGAAGGGAACGAAAGAGTACTGCGCGCTAGGTTGTATGACGCCGCCTTCTTCTGGAAAGAAGACCAGCTGAAAACACTTGATCAAAGAGCTGAAGAGCTGAAGGCAGTAACATACCAGGAGCAGCTTGGTTCTGTTTATGACAAAGTTCAGCGAATTAAAAAATTAGCGCTTTGGATGACCGATCTGTTGGATTGCGAAGAAATAAAACCGCAGGTTTCCCGCGCAGCGGACCTCGCTAAAGCTGACCTGGTTACAAACATGGTTTACGAATTCTCTGATGTCCAAGGAGTAATGGGCAGAGAGTACGCCAGAAAAGCAGGTGAACCAGAAGAGATAGCATTGGCACTTTACGAACAGTATCTCCCGCGTTTTGCAGGAGATGAGCTTCCCTCAGGCATCATTGGCGCCATACTTGGACTCTCTGAACGAGCTGACACGATCGCAGCTATTTACAAAATAGGGCTTGAACCGACGTCTTCACAGGACCCATACGGACTCAGACGTGCCGCTAGATGTATAAACGAAACAATCTGGGGGCTTGGGCTTGATATAGATATAGACGAGTTAATCGCCTTTGCCGGCGAATCTCTCAGTTTGGACAGCGTTGCTATGGAAAAAATATCTCTATTCCTAAAACAGCGTCTGCAAGTCCAAATAAGAGAAAAAAGGTTCAGACATGAGGTCGTTGCGCTCGCGCTGCAAACAACGCCATCGCGTCCGCTTCAGGTCTGCCGTATGTGTGAAGCACTCCAGAAATCCAGTGACGAAGCCTGGTTTGCTGAGCTTATAACCGCAGCGGTAAGAGTTAAAAATTTACTTGCAAAAGCTGGTGAAGTGAAGTATGAGGTAAACGAGTCAATTTTTGTATCCGATTCGGAAAGAGAACTTTATGAGGATTTGCAGTCACTGACATCACTAGCTGCAAAGTCTGTCGCCGAAAAAGACTGGGAAAAAATGGCGTCTTTACTATCTGAGCTTGCTCCTGTTATCGCCAAGTTCTTTAATGATGTTTTAGTCATGGACCCGGATCCGAAAATCAAAGAGAACAGACTGGCCCTTTTGCAGAAATGCCAGGAATTTTTTATGCAGGTAGGAGATTTTAGCCTGCTCAAGTAGCAAAAGAATATTATCAATCGTTATCTATACTGTCGTGCAGCAGAGTCGCACGAACCAATTATTAGGGGGCTGTGTTATGAGCGAAACGAAAAAGTACATTTATGATTTCAGCGAAGGCGATGCCTCGATGAGGACGCTGCTGGGTGGCAAAGGTGCAAACCTTGCACAGATGTGGAAGATAGGCCTTCCTGTCCCGCCGGGATTTATTCTTACAACTGAAGCTTGCCATAAATATTGGCAGGAACAGGATTTCATTACTAGCATATGGTCTGATGTTATGTCGGCGATTGAAAGAGTTGAGAAAACCACCGGTAAAAAGTTTGGTGGGACAACTAACCCTTTGCTTGTCTCTGTAAGATCAGGCGCGCCTGTCTCGATGCCGGGAATGATGGATACAATACTTAACCTCGGACTAAATGATGATACGGTAAAAGCTCTTGCTGAGGCAGCCGGAGACGAAAGATTCGCCTATGACAGCTACCGTAGATTCATTCAGATGTTCTCTGATGTAGTTCTTGGCGTGGATCTTGCTAAGTTTGAAAAACGACTAGAAAAAACCAAGAAAATCGTTGGAGTACAGGAAGATTACAAAATTCCCGCCGAAGCACTGAAGGTACTGGTCAAAGATTACAAAGAGATTGTCAGAGCCGCTGGTTTTGATTTCCCGGTAGACCCGTGGAAACAGCTTCGCCTCGCGATTGATGCGGTATTCAGAAGCTGGAATACACCGCGTGCGATCACCTATCGTAAAATCAACGACATACCTGAATCATATGGTACCGCGGTCAGCATCGTCACAATGGTATTTGGAAATCTTGGCGATGATTGCGGCACCGGCGTATGCTTCACAAGGAGCCCGTCTACCGGTGAAAACAAACTATTTGGAGAATATCTGATAAACGCTCAGGGTGAGGACGTCGTCGCAGGTATCAGGACCCCCGTGCCAATAGCTTCCCTCGAAAAAGAAATGCCGGATATCTACAAAGAATTCTGCGATATAAGCAAGTTGCTCGAAGACCACTATAAAGACGCGCAGGACATTGAGTTTACCGTAGAAAAAGGCAAACTTTACATTTTACAGACAAGAAACGGAAAACGCACCGCAAATGCCGCAGTAAAAGTAGCTGTGGATATGTATAAAGAAGGCGTTATTGATGAAAAAACGCTTGTATCAAGAGTTGCTCCTGAGCAAGTAGAGCAGCTTCTTCATCCTCAAATTGACCCCAAAGCTGTGTACAAAAAATTGGTAAGAGGTCTTCCTGCCTCTCCTGGAGCTGCTGTCGGAGTTGTCGTCTTTGATGCGGACGAAGCTGTTGAAAGGGGACAGAAAGGCGAAGCTGTTATCCTCGTAAGACCGGAAACGACGCCGGACGACATTCACGGACTTTTCGCATCACAAGGCGTTCTTACCAGCCACGGCGGCATGACCAGCCATGCGGCTGTCGTAGCGAGGGGACTTGGCAAACCTTGCGTATCTGGTGCGGAAACAGTCAAAATTGACCTTGAAGCCGAGAAATTTACTGTTGGCAACGTTATTGTTGAGAAAAACGACTGCATCACGTTAGACGGCAGCAATGGCTATGTAATGCTTGGTGCCGTGCCCCTCGTTGAGCCGCAGTTTAATGATGACTTCAAATTTATCCTCGACACAGCCGATAAATACTCAAAACTGGAAGTATGGGCCAATGCTGATACACCTGAAGATGCGAAAAGAGCTAGATCATACGGTGCTAAGGGAATAGGACTCTGCCGTACAGAACACATGTTCATGGACGTTGATAGATTGCCTGTAATGCAGGAGATGGTTGTCGCTGCGACATTAGAAGACAGGCTTGTTCACCTGAAAAAACTTGGTGAGATGCAGGAGGCCGACTTCCTGGGGATATTTAAAGCCATGGATGGACTGCCCGTTACAGTAAGGCTGCTGGACCCGCCTCTTCATGAGTTCCTTCCCAAAATAGACGAATTGCAACGGCAGCTTTCTGAATGCGTGCCTGGAAGCGCAAGAGCCAAAAAAATCAGCGCCACGATGTCGCGTGCTCACTCACTACATGAAGTTAACCCCATGCTTGGTTTCAGAGGATGCCGTCTTGGCGTAATTTACCCCGAGATCTACGAGATGCAGGTCAGAGCCATCTTCAATGCAGCATGTAAACTGACATTAGATGGTATTAAAGTAATTCCGGATATAATGGTTCCGCTTGTGGGTACAAAAGAAGAGATGATGCGTCTGCGCAAAATGATTGACACCATCGGCCCCGAAGTTATCAAACATTATGGTTGTGAGCTAGAATACAAAGTTGGTACAATGATAGAGTTGCCGCGTGCGGCGATGATTGCCGACCAGCTCGCTGAATATGCGGAATTCTTCAGCTTTGGTACCAACGACCTAACTCAGACGACTTTTGGTTACTCGCGTGATGATGCTGAAGGAAAATTCCTCGCTCAGTACGTAGAATCAGGAATACTTCCACGTAATCCCTTCGCAGTACTCGACAGAGATGGGGTGGGAGCGCTTATGAAAATAGCTGTGGCTGGCGGACGTTCGGTATCTCCTGACATTCAGCTCGGTATATGCGGTGAACACGGAGGCAACCCCTCAAGCGTTGCCTTCTGCCACAGCCTTGGGCTTACGTATGTTAGCTGCTCTCCGTTCAGAGTCCCTGTTTCACGTCTCTCAGCTGCCCATGCAGCCCTTGAGTTACTAAAATAGGATAAAAAGGGACGTTACTTAACATAAGTGTGTATAATAAGAGCAGGGGAATATCCCCTGCTCTTTACTATACGAATTTATAATTGGACGTGAATAAAATGGACGGAAGAACCAGATGGGAAGCAATAGAGAAACAAATCCTTTCTCCGTATGCGGCTCTTGCATCAAAAAGCCGCGGGCGCGAAGAACAAGAACCTCAATGCTCTGTGAGGACATGTTTTCAACGTGACAGGGACAGGATCATCCACAGTAAATCATTTCGCAGACTAAAATATAAAACACAGGTGCTCCTTCTTCCCGAAGGAGACCACTACCGCACACGGCTTACGCACACGCTTGAAGTCTCGCAAATTGCCAGAACAATATCGCGGGCGCTGTGCCTTAACGAAGACCTTACAGAAGCAATCGCCTTGGGGCACGACCTTGGACATACACCCTTCGGACACATGGGTGAAAAGGTTCTCAGCAAATTAGCAAAAGCAAACGGCCTGCCGGGATTTCACCATGCCGCACAAAGTCTAAGAGTCGTAGACTATACAGAAAAAGATGGACATGGGCTAAACTTAACATGGGAGGTGCGCATGGGAATTATCCAACACTCAAAAGGACAAGTGGACGTGAGGTGTGGATACGACTTAGAAAGCCCTTCAACTTTGGAAGCTTGGGTAGTCAGAATTGCTGATTCAGTCGCATACCTGAACCATGACCTTGATGACGCAATCAGAGCGCGCATGATAAATATTGACGAAGTTCCCGCTGAAGTCCTATCTGTGTTAGGAAACACCCACTCACAAAGAATAAACACCTTGATCACGGATATTTTGCATAATAGTGGAGAGCAATCTTTGAACTTTAGTCCGATAGTTCTAGACTCAACAGAAAAGCTCCGCAACTTTCTCTATGACAGAGTATACAGCCAAGCAAACGCGCTCATAGAAGATTCACGTGTAGACCACGTCATAACTGCGCTATTTAACTACAAAATGCAAAAAAACAACGGCAACGCGCAGGCTGCCGTCGATTTTATCTCCAGTATGACAGATAGGTTTGCATTGCAGCTATTCCAAGAGCTATTTGTGCCGTCTCCGTGGCCGCAAAACCAGCTAAACGGATAAAAGCTAATCGGAAATCTTATACTTCTTTAACAGTTCCTGATACTTAGCTTCCATCTCATTCTGCTTACTCGGATCCCTCTTATATGGATTGGATTCTTTATCCGGGAGCTTGACAGGCTCGCTTTCCTTTGTTTTTTTTGTCTGTATGGGGGTATCCTCAATAACAGCCTGAGCAGGCGTGTTTACCGTCTCAGTGTCGGGTTGTGTTGGGGAAGAGCTCTCGCCGATATGAAGGGCATACTTATTATGCGTCATATCATCATCAATTGGTGCTAATAAAAGCTGTGGGGCATTATTGTCAGCTTTGGCGGCTGAAAGAGTTCCACCATGCCAAGGGCATAAAGATGTAGGAGCTTGTCCAGATGGAACTAATACGTCGGTCGCGGTGCAGCCGGAGGTCGCAAGAAATCCGGTCTTTCTGCAGACATGAACAGACTCAACTCCGGCATCGGATGGAAGCTCAAACTTGTTACTTAAATTCAATTTCTTAACTGCAAAAGAAACAAACTCTTTCCATACAGGGACAGCCGCAATTGTCCCTGTTGTTCGCCCTCCCAACGGACGGTGGTTATCGTTGCCGACATAGACCACCACCACCAGTCCCGGGACTCCACCGGCAAACCAAGCGTCAGTCCAATCGTTTGTTGTTCCTGTTTTACCAAAAGTTTCATATCCGTCGATTCTGGCCTTTGCACCCGTTCCCCAAGTCGTTACTTGCTCAAGCAAGGAACGAGTAGCTGCTGCGGTAGTGACAGAAATAGCCTCCGTAAGTTTAGGTCCATTTTGTTCTATAGATTCCCCTGTTCGGGAGTTAATCTGCTTTATACCGTAAGGCTCAACTCTATATCCGTTATTTGCGAAAGCAGAATAAGCCACAGCCATTTCAAGCGGTGTTACGCTGGCTGTTCCCAGTGAAACCGAAAGATCCTCCGGGAAATAATTAGTTGTAATACCGATACGCCGTGCGAGGCTGATAATTTTATTTATACCATCAATCTGTGCAAGCCGAACTGCGGCTGTGTTTATCGACTTAGCTATTGCCTCCATCAAAGTGACTTCACCGCTATACTTACTGGAATAGTTCCCAGGAGCCCAGCCATTAGCGAAAAGCAGCGGCGCGTCTAAAACATGATCTACCGCACGATAGCCATTTTCCAAAGCCGCTGCATAAATTATCGGCTTAATAGCTGAACCAGGCTGTCTGTAAGCCTGTGTCGCTCTATTAAACTTACTGGAATCAAAATCACGTCCTCCGACTAAAGCAAGAATCTCTCCGGTATTTGAATCCAAAGCGACTAAAGCGCCTTCATGCGGCATCTTGGAAATAAGTTGTTCAGCTTTTCTTTGCAAGTCAATATCAATCGTTGTCTGAACCTTCATGCCGCCTCGGTAAACCTGTTCTGTGCCGTAAGTGGGCAGCAATTGCTTGAAAAGGATATAAGATACAAAGTGTGGTGCTTCCTTGAGAGCCAATGCACCTCGGTTTGCGGAACGGCGCCTGAGGTGCGGTTTTGCGTTTAAACTATTATCATAATCTGCCTTGGAAATCCAGTCCAAATCTAACATTCTGCGAAGCACGTACTCTCGTCGTGACTGAGAATTATCCGCATCCCTAAATGGGGAATACTTTTCAGGAGCAGCCACCAGCCCAGCAAGGATAGCGGACTCTGTAATATCTAAATCAGCTGGTTTTTTGCCATAATACACTCTTGCTGCAGCATCAATACCATAGGCTCCGTGCCCCATATAGATAGTGTTCAAATACATCTCTAATAGCTGATCTTTCGTGTAAATCTTCTCCAAGCGCAAGGCTAGGACAGCTTCCTTTGCTTTTCGAATCAAAGTTTTTTCTTTTGATAAGAACAAATTTCTTGCCAGCTGTTGGGTAATAGTGCTGCCGCCCTGTTTTGCTCCGCGGTGGAAAAAGTCAACAATTGCTGCTCGCAAAATAGCTATCGGGCGAATACCGGCGTGGTCATAAAATTTATCATCTTCAGCGGCTAAAATTGCTTTTAGCATCCAAGGCGAAATCTGGTCCAACTTTGCCCAAGTTCTGTTCTCTTCAAACAAATGGGTAACAACATTGCCGTTTCTGTCATAAATCACCGTGGCCAGGCTGGGCTCATGGGACAATATCTCTGATGAAGAAGGTAGTGTTTGTGTTATATCCTTAAGGAAAAACGTCAAAGAGACTGCGACCACAGCAGATACGATTATTGCCGCGAAAACAAAAAACGAAAACACTCTCTTAAATAAGGACTTTTTTTGCATGGTTCCCCCGGGTTTATTTTCAAGTGAAAAATCAGTATCCCTTCTATTAGATGCCATCACATTTCCTCCAGTCTTAATGTGCAGAGCAGATCCCAACAATCTCTGTATGTAAAACGGCTAACACAGACACAGTGTTATATGTAACACACACGAGGAAATTATAACACGCTAAATCTGTTACAAGAAAATTAAAATTGATGCTTGCTTTTTTCTGCAATCCGTAGTATATTACCTCCTGTCGCCGATGCGAGACGCAACAACAACGAAAACGACGACAATGAACCTTGCCAATAGAATACAGTACGTAAGAAAATAAGTAAGTCAGCGAATGAGACCCAGAATCAAACGGAGAGTTTGATCCTGGCTCAGGACGAACGCTGGCGGCGTG
>CAZFWP010000050.1:0-14010 GCA_964522805.1 uncultured Synergistaceae bacterium
CTTTTTAAAAATACCCAAAAGCTGGCTCTGTCAGCTCTGGCAAAAGGAACAACAACGATAGAGATTAAAAGCGGCTACGGACTTGACCTAGAGCTTGAGCTTAAGATGCTCAAGGTAATCGATAGGATTTCCAGAGAAACTCCTCTCGACGTTGTGCCTACCTTTATGGGGGCTCATGCCGTTCCTCAGCAGTATAAAGCCAACCCTGACGAATTCGTGGACATTCTTATCAACGAGATGCTTCCAAAAGTCAAAGCCCAGGGGATCGCCGAGTTCTGCGATGTCTTTTGTGAGGAAGGTGTCTTCTCTGTTGATCAGAGTAGAAGACTTCTCAATGCGGCAAAGGCAATGGGATTCGATACCAAGATACATGCCGATGAGGTTCACGACCTTGGCGGTGCGGGACTGGCTGCAGAACTTTCAGTACGTTCCGCAGAGCATCTTCTCGCTGCCAGCGAAGAAAATCTCCGTGCGATGGGAAAATCTGGATCTATCGCTGTCTTATTACCGGCGACAGCCTATAGCCTTAAAAAACCCTTTGCCCGCGGCAGGGATATGGTTGACTGGGGCGTACCGGTTGCACTAGCTACTGACTGCAATCCGGGATCCTGCTTCTGTGAATCGGTTCCCTTTATCTTCGGCTTGGGTGTAATGCACATGAATATGTCTATCGAAGAAGCACTCACTGCTTCGACATTAAATGCAGCTTACGCTATAAACAGAGCCGCCAAAGTTGGCAGCCTAGAAACAGGCAAACAGGCAGACTTCTTGGTTCTTGACGGAGAAACCCCTGCAACGCTCGCATATCACGCTGGAAGCACGTCTATTCTTGAAGTTTACAAGCTTGCAGAGAGAGTCGCTTAGTTTTCAGACAAAAATAAAATAAAAACCGGCGGAGTGATAGATATCACTCCGCCGGTTACTATTATGTTTAAAGCTTATTTTCAATTACATCTTCAGGGTTTAAGGTTATGCTTCCGTCTTCAAAAATAATACAAGGTACGCCTATTGTTCTGGTTTTTCTTGCATTATCAAACAATGAGGAAGAATCCCTAATAGCTAAGAACTCTTTTAAATAGGATATTTTGTCCCCAAAATCTCGATAATCAACATCAATGCTATTTTTTTTAAATAATTCAAGCGCGTCGACTGTGTCGGGACAAATCATGGTACCATAAACAATTATTTTCATTTTTAACACGCTCCTATTGGATAAACATCGAATCGCCAAAAGAGAAAAATCTGTATCTCTCCTGCACCGCATGTTGATAAGCTTTCATCATAGTTTCATATCCTCCAAATGCGGAAACCAACATCAGCAAAGTACTCTTGGGCAGGTGAAAATTGGTTATCATCGCGTCAACTGCCTTAAATTCATATCCGGGAGAGATAAATAACCTCGTATTGAGTATTCCAGGTTTTATCTCGCCATATTCCTTGGCGAATGATTCCAAAGTCCTTACGACTGTGGTCCCTACAGCAATAACGCGCCCGCCGTTCCTTTTTGTTTCACTAATCATCTGTGATGCTTCCTTGGATACTTCACATAGTTCACAGTGCATAATATGTTCATATATATTGTCTGTTTTCACAGGTCGGAATGTTCCTAACCCAACTTGCAGCGTTACAAATGTTTTCCTCACACCCTTATTTGTGAGTTTTTTTAACAATTCTTCGGTAAAGTGAAGACCGGCTGTTGGAGCTGCCACCGAATTTTCTTTTTCTTCGTTAGCATAGACGGTTTGATATCTTTCCGGGGCGGCGTTAGTCTCTGTAATATAGTGAGGCAGAGGTGTTGTCCCCAGCAAGTGTATGACAGCAAGCGGGTCATCACCTGCATGAAATTCTATTGTGCGCAACCCATCCTCAAGTCTTGCGCCAACAGTGACCTCGAATTGATCATTTAGAGTCACCACTGTGCCTTCGGGCAGTTTTCTTCCTGGTTTAACCATGGATATCCATCTATTTTTCTCATCACCATCCGGTCTAAGAAAAAATATCTCTACCTTAGCGCCGCCATATTTTTTAACACCCTCAAGTCTGGCGGGGAGGACTTTGGTATCATTTAGCACCAGTAAGTCTTGCGGCTGCAAGCAGCTAATGATGTCGCGAAAAACATGGTCTTCTAAGCGGGAAGTGCCCCGATCCACCAACAGAAGTCGCGACGAGTCCCTAGGCTCCGCCGGGTCTTGAGCGATTAATTCTTTGGGCAGCAGATAATCGTAAGCAGTTGTCTTTGTTAAATCTATCATTTGTGACATTTTATACTCCTCACTCTCCCAAAACCGTACCGGGGAAGTAATGCGCTAATATATCGGCATATAACCATCCGTTCTCCGCCAACGTTTTGGCGCCCCACTGAGAGAGACCAACTCCGTGCCCCCAGCCCCTTCCCTGAATGGTTACGATATCGCCTGCTGCTGAATTATTTGACATTTTATTCAACACAGCAGACACAGAAGGTATTACAACAGGTGCAGGACGCAGCTCCGAAGATTCAGGTGCAAGAGATTTACCGTCAATACGCGCCATTCCCACTTTTACATAGTAATCAATTTTGTCGGGTCTTGAAAGCATCTCCATTAGTTCTCTCGTGCTAAAAACATTGTGCTTAGTCAGCCATACCAACTTGTCTTCTGAACCAGAAGGCATTTTTGATTTGTCTATTTTCATTGGAGATTTTTTCTTTGATTGCAAAGTAGTACGACTGTCAGCTTTCGCTTGCGCCGGCACTGTAATTTGAGCAACTGGTACTCCGACACCGTCAAATTCAAACATTGTACTGCGTATCTTATCCGAGCCAACAAGCGACCTGAATCTGTGTCCGGAGATATTTAACCTCCCAACAGAACCGACAATTTCCAGCGAGAGCACTCTTTGGCTCTCGTCGCGTGTTATGGGAGTCAAAGAGCTAATGCTTCCGACATTGATACCGCCAGAGGCTAGTTTGTTTTCTATTTCAGACATTGAGATAGAGCACTGCCAGTTTGTGTTTGGCCCTGAATATTGTATGGGCTCCGCTTTTACTGTGAGATAAGGGATATCGCTCCCCCACACCATTGATGACGCAGTCACCATTCCGCCGCTGTCTGTGTGATAGAAGACGGATGCCGGGCGTCCGTTCCATGTCAGTATTTTACCGCTTGTCTCCGTGACGGCCTCGTTAATGTTTGCTGTCTCAGCTTTCATGCCTTTGTATACTTGGCAATGCGTTGTTGCGCAAAGGTCAAAGTCACCATGTTTGCCGATTGCTGAGGCAGTGTATGTTCTGGCGACAACAGCCTGGGCTTTTAGGGCTTCTATGTGCCATGAAGGACTCATTTCGGAGCGTACTACACCTTTTATGTAAGATTCAACGTCAACTGTGTTGATCACAGCAAAATTCAGCTGTGACGACTGAATCTTTAAGGATCCCCTGTATGGCGTGCCGTTCCACGAAAGCGGCGCCGTGGACTCAACTACCGCTGGCAGTGTCATTACTGCACCGGCAACATAAATATCCAATCCATTTTGCTGAATATTATATGAGCCGGAAAGTTTTGTACTATTGCCGGTGGAGTCAGTTATAGAAAAATCATTTCCAGAGAGTGTCCCACTTGATACTTTATTCTGAATCAAGATGGAAACGTTTCCTGAAAAAGCTTCAGAAGCAGCACTGCATAGTATAAAGGCGATGACGATAACAATAAATTTTAATTTTTCCATTTTGAAATAACATTCGCAATCAGTGTCAGAATTATGCTCACTACAAGCATTGTGCCGAACGGAGCAAAAACAGTTATATTACGCTTATGGTAAGTTATATCACCAGGTAAACTGCCTATCGATATATTAAATCTCCCAGCTACCATCAAAATAACTCCAAATACAATCAAAAAGCCACCAGTTATTACCATGTATTTCCCAAGATGAATCATCAGCAATCCTCTTCAGGTATCAGCTGAGTTTGTTGATATTGAACAAAATGAGGCGAAACAGGTATATTTAAATATGTCCATGTATTATGTGTGGCTTTTCTCCCGCGGGGTGTACGCTCAAGCAACCCCTTTTGTATCAAATAAGGTTCATATATATCTTCGATGGTTTGCGAGTCCTCATTAAGAGCGGCAGCCAGTGTCGAAAGGCCAACAGGGCCACCGTCAAACAGTTCCACAAGCGCTCTGAGAAACTTCCTGTCTCCCTCATCCAGCCCCATTTCATCAACACCGAGCATATCCAAAGCATAACTCGCCAAGTCTTTTTCAACTTGAGCGACTCTTTTTACTTCGGCTACATCTCGGACACGTCTAAGCAGCCGTAGTGCAACTCTTGGTGTACCTCGTGACCTGACGCCTATTTCTTCAGCGCCCTGGTCGGTGATCTTTACCCCAAGAACCTCCGCCCCACGCTTAACTATAGAAGTAAGCTCTTCCTCAGAATACAAATGCAATTGCTCGACAATGCCAAATCTCGCTCTCAAGGGAGAGGTCAGCAGTCCAAGTCTAGTTGTAGCCCCGATTAGTGTAAACTTTGGCAGAGCAAGGCGTATGCTTCTAGCCAAAGGGCCTTTACCTACAATTATTGATAAAGAAAAATCCTCCATCGCCGGATAGAGAATCTCCTCTATGTTGGCAGACATGCGGTGTATTTCATCAATAAAGAGAACGTCATTGGGCTGTATATTTGAAAGTATCGCAGCTAGGTCTCCAGCGCGCTCAAGCGCAGGCCCTGTGGTCACTCGCAAATTGCCCTTCATTTCTTTAGCGATTATTCCGGCAAGAGTCGTTTTACCCAGTCCGGGAGGGCCGTAAAATAGTGTGTGATCTAGCGGCTCTTCTCTTTGAAGCGAGGCCGTCATAAAAATGGTAAGCTTATCCTTTAATCCTGACTGACCGATAAAGTCATCTAGTGCCTGAGGGCGCAGAGTAAGAAAGGACTCTTCTTCTCTGTCGTTACGCATGTTTTCAATCAATTTTTCGCTTACGTTATCAGCCATGGGCGTTACCTTCTTTGTAGTATGGATAAAGAGGCTTTAAGAAGGCTCTCTTCTGTCCAGGTAATCTCACTGTCAGCTGAGGCTTTGGATACCGCCAAAGCTCTTAAAGACTCACTTTGAGTGAACCCCAATCCTGTTAGCGCGTCCATAACAAAAGCATCAAAAGATGGTATTCCGGCGCTATCTCCCAGGCTGGGTACATCTGAGAATTTTTTCGCTATTTTATTTTTCAATTCAAAACAAATACGTTCCGCTCTTTTAGCACCCAGCCCAGGCACTGAAAGTATCGCCGTGCTGCCGGATGAAATAGCTTGAAGCACCTGCTCTGAATCCAAGTGGCGCAATAGAGTGATTGCGAGTTTACCGCCGACTGTTTTTACTTGCAGGAGCTCCAGAAAAAGTATTTTTTCTCTCTCTGTGGTAAAACCAAACATCGCCGCACCTGCATCGCTGATTTGCATATATGTGTAGCAAAAAAGCTCTTCACCCACTACCGCCTGAGTCAACAGCGACTTTGTGCTAAAGACTTCAACACCAAATCCGGAGACATCAAGAATAATTGCATCACTGTTTTTTGATATTACCGTACCACGAAGAGAACTAATCATACCCTCAGTATCCTTTCATGATGTTAGAATCATAGGCTTTCATCGAAAGGCCGGCTATAGCTATCGCCAAAGCATCGGCTGCATCGTCGGGTGTAGGACGTTTAGCAAGATTCAAGATACTGGCGACCATTCCCTGGACCTGCCCTTTCTCCGCGGCACCGTATCCGCATACAGCAAGTTTTACCTCATTAGGCTTTAGTTCGTAAGGTTCTAAACCCAGCTGAGCCGAAAAAAGAAGCACCACGCCACGAGCCTGCCACACCATCTCAGCCGTGGTTATGTTTCGTCCGAAAAATAACTTCTCCACCGCCACTATATCCGGCGGGTACTCGGCAGCCTTGGTTTTCAGTTCGTCATAAAGCAGTGAGAGGCGCATTGTCAAGGATAAATTTGTCGGTGTCTTGATTACGCCATATGTTTCACATGTAAGCCTGTCTCCTGTTTGAGAAACAACCCCGTACCCGAGTGTGCCGAGTCCGGGGTCAATACCCAATGCTCTGATAGTATTTGAACCTTGAGGGATATTATTCGTCAATTTCTGCAAGAATGTCTTCTGGAATGTCAAAGTTGGCGTATACAGCCTGCACGTCGTCGTTATCTTCAAAGCGCTCAACCATGGCTAGAAGCTTTTCGGCATCTGACTTATTGTTAATGGCGATTGAATTTTTAGGCACCATGTCAAATTCCATAGAATCCACATTATAGCCCGCATTTTTGAGTGCCTCGGCCACAACGGAAAGCAACGAGGGATCGCAGGTGATTTCAAAACCGCCATCTTCCCCTGCGCCCATATCGTCTGCTCCGGCGTCAATGGCTGCCATCAGCAATTCATCTTCGTCGATACCTTCTCCAACGATTTCAATGACACCTTTACGGTCAAAGTTCCATGCCACACACCCAAGTTCGCCTATCGCACCGCCACACTTGGTAAAGAGTGAACGCATTTCCGGCGCAGTACGATTTCTGTTGTCTGTCATTGCCTGCACCATAACAGCTACACCATTGGGGCCGTATCCCTCATAGACGATTTCCTCCATTGTGCCGCCGAGTTCACCCGTGCCGCGTTTAATCCCGCGTTCGATATTATCAACAGGCACATTGCCGGCTCTGGCTCTTTCTATCGCAATTTTGAGCCTAAAATTTGAATTGGGGTCACCTCCGCCGGCTTTCGCTGCGGAAATAATATTTTTGACCAGCTTCTGGAATGCAACGCCCTTTTTAGCGTCCTGACCAGCTTTACGATGTTTGATGTTTGCCCATTTTGAATGTCCTGACAAGTTAAATCACCTCATGTATTTTTGTAAAACAATAATTTTTTGCAGATGTTACAGATTCTTTGGCAGCTCCGCTATCATGGCAAATTTTCTTTTGTGTTCGGAACGTGAAATAGCCTTTGTTATCTTTGCTTTACTGTCGGTGTCAGCTTCGCCTGTCGCTAAAAAACGATCTAGCGTGTCGTATGACAGCCCCATTTCTGATTCATCAGTTTGCCCGTCCCACAGCCCCGCTGTTGGAGCTCTGTCGATAATTTCGCGCGGCACACCCATGTATTCAGCAAGTAACCTGACTTCTCCTTTGAGTAAATCAGCCATAGGCATCATGTCTACTCCTGAGTCACCGTATTTTGTAAAGTAACCATACATTATCTCATCTTTATTGCTGCCTCCGCAGACAATATAGCTATTTTGTTGTGCAATGGCATAAAGGGTAATCATACGCAGCCTTGGTTTTATATTCGCTTCAGGCAGGGTGTTTAAAACACCGACTTCTTTGTCAAGCGTAGATTTTAAAAGGTCAAAGGAGTCAGTCAGATCAACCCTCTCTACTCTTATTTTAAATTTACCAGCGAGAATTCTGGCATATTCTTCATCTATAGGCATACTGTGGCAAGGCATAATGACACCTATAACATTCTGAGGTCCTAATACTCTGCTGAGAAGTCCCGCTAAAACAGCTGAGTCAATTCCGCCGCTTATGCCAAGGACCGCGCCCGATGAGCCTGTAATTACAAATCTTTCTTTAATCCAGTTCTCAATACAGCTGCACAGCTTTTCAGGCTCTCTGTATATTGACATGCTATTACACCTCACTGCTCGTTGCGGCATGAAATTTTAATACAAAATACATTCTAACACAATTGTTGCTATACGTCATAATTAATGATAAAGCCCAAAATGGGGACGGACATATGTCCGTCCCCGCAATAGCTGTTTCTTGAAAATAGAGTATTATAAGTTGCCGATACTGGCGACCATTGTAGCCTTAATGGTATGCATACGGTTTTCAGCTTCGTCAAACTGTCTTGCATAACGTGATTCAAAGACTTCTTCGGTAACTTCATAGCCCTTTACAGCCGGGAGACAGTGGAGGAAAATTACATTGTCATTGCCGGTCGCCTTCATGAGATCCATGTTCACCTGATAAGGCTGTAAGATGGCCTTACGCTCCGCAAGTTTTGCTTCTTCACCCATGGATGCCCAAACGTCTGTGTATATTACATCAGCGTCTTTAACTGCCTGTATCGGGTTATCAGTAATTTCTATTGTTGCTCCTGATTCACACTCTTCTGCTATTTTCTTGCACTCTTCGACGAGCGCAGGGTCTGGAAAGAGTGATTTTGGTGCGCCGATAACAAAGTTCATGCCCATTTTTGCTGCACCGATCATCAAGGAGTTAGCAACGTTGTTGCGCCCGTCCCCAACATAGACAAATCTGATTCCCTTAAGGCGTCCAAAGTTTTCACGCACTGTGAGGAAGTCAGCGAGAACCTGTGTAGGGTGATAATCATCTGTCAATCCGTTCCATACAGGAACGCCTGCGTATTTAGCCAAATCTTCAACTACCTGCTGGCTGAATCCACGGAATTCTATTCCGTCAAACATGCGTCCCAGAACTCTGGCAGTGTCAGCCACGTCTTCTTTGTGACCAAGTTGAATGTCATTTTTACCAAGGTACTCGGGGTGCCCGCCCTCATCGATCGCGGCAACCGTAAATGCGCAGCGTGTACGTGTTGAGGGCTTCTCAAATATAAGCGCAACGCTTTTGCCAGCAAGAAGGTCTCCCTTAATACCGGCTCTTTTTTTGTTCTTCAGATCTGTAGCCAGGTTAAGCAAGTATTCTATTTCCTGTGGCGTATGGTGCTTAAGCGATATTAGGTTGCGATTGCGAAGATTGAATGCCATGATAATTCCTCCCTGTATTATGTTGTATGTATTGTGTTATATAAAAATCTGATATTAATTTATAGGAGCTCTATTAAGGGGCATAGACATGCATCTTGGCCCGCCTCTGCCTCTACCCAGTTCCGGCCCTTCAAGTTCAAGAACCTCTATGCCATTGTCACGAAGCAGCCTGTTTGACATTAAGTTGCGATTATAGGTAACAATTTTACCCGGCGCAACAGCAAGCGTGTTGCATCCATCGTGCCACTGCTCTCTATCTGTCTCAGCCTGATCTGCACCGCGCATTTCTATCACTCTTATTTTATCAACGCCAAGTTCTTTTGCTATCGCACTGTGCCAATCTTTAGTTTCTTTGAGCGAACACAGCGTTCCATCATCATTGTACTGAAGCTCCCAAACTTTAAGGACATCTATTACTGTGGGGAATATAGTAAATGCGTCCTTATCCACCATTGTAAAGACTGTGTCAAGGTGCATGCAATAGCGTTCTTTGGGTATTTCAAAAGCAAATATTTTTTTTATGGAAGTGTTTTCTGCAAGTTTACGACCAATGCGTTGTACACTGGTTGGGGCAGTTCTCTGGCTTACGCCAATAGCCATAGCTGTTTCGGAAAGTACGAGAAGGTCTCCGCCTTCAACTTTATGAGGCCATCTTTCTCCTTCGGCATCGCCAAAGAGAATCTTCATGTCTTTAAAACGTGGGTGGAAGTTGGTAATATATTTCCAATAGAGGGGTTCTCTGCGTCTTGCTTCAAAAGTCATTTGTCCGATGATAATTCCGCTACCAACAGTTATAGCAGGGTCTCTTTGAAAATAAAGATTAGGAATGGGATGAATAACAAATTCTGTACCGTTTTGTACGTTAGAAATTAAACTGAGGGATGTATCGCAAATTTGATAAGCTTCTTTTTTACTGTAACCTTCAATAAGGTGAGATGCTAGTTCTTGAGCGGGCAAGGTCATAAATACTTCTGACAAGCCCTCGGAGATTCGTCTGTCTAAACATTCGTAGTCAAATACATCTTTTATAAGCTGTGTTCGCACATCTTGGTTTTGTAGTATGTCTGCTAAGCAATCATTAAAATATAAAACCTCACAGCCTTCGTTCCGCAAAATGTCCGCAAATCTATCATGCTCTCTTTGCGCCTGCTCTAACCATATAAGGTCATCAAACAGTAAGTCGTCCATATTGCAAATGGTTAGCCTGTCCAGCTCTTTACCGGGTCTGTGCAGCATTACTTGTTTCAGTCGTCCTGTTTCTGAGAATATACAAAAAGGCTCATGTTGGTACATTTTTACACCCCCTTAAAAGATTAAAAATACATTTGCTAAAATTGATCTATAGCTGTATATTCCGCATTGATGCTAGGGTTAGCGCATCATACAATGGCAAACTAGCACCCTTTTGTTAAATTATAACACAGACCTTTGTAAACTTGTAAAGTCCTTAAGTTCATATAAAATAAAACAATAGGTTGTCTTATTTTATATAACAATTACAAAGTTTTTATAATTTTACTGAGTTCGCACCCAAGATTTTCTATCTTACCGGAACAAATGTGGTGTCCGCGGCTGAACATTACAAAGCCATCCGGTGTACCTGCTATGCCTAAATCAGCATTGGCCGCTTCTTTAGGGCCGTTAACCTCACAACCCATAACCGCGATGGTAAGTCCATCTCTGATATTCTCAGGAAGCTGTTCTGTAACTAATTTTGTCAGCCCGGCAACGTCAACCCTTTTTCTGCCGCAGGTGGGACAACTGATTAAATTATATCCGTGCCGACGAATATCTAACGCCCTCAATATTGAATAGCCTGCCTGTACTTCTTCTGTGCCTGGGGCAGTCAGGCTGACTCTTAACGTATCGCCTATTCCCTGTTGAAGCATTGAGCCTATCCCCACCGCTCCTTTTACGATACCAGAGGTCCCGCTGCCTGCTTCCGTTATGCCAATATGAATGGGATTTTCGTACCTTTGGGCAAGAATGCTGTTAGCTCGCAGTGTCTCAGTGACAGAGCTTGATTTCGCTGATATAATAATGTTATCAAAGTTTTCTTCGTGTAGGAGGTGAATTTGTTCCTCCACAGCCATAACTAACGCCGCGGCTCTGTCACCTGATGCTGCTGCCAGCTGTGAGTTATTCAAAGACCCGCCGTTTGCGCCTATTCTAATAACAGATTCCGTTTCATCAGCCAATTTTATAACCCTTCGCAAGCCCTCTTTATCACTCATGTTTCCGGGATTTATGCGTATGGATCTGCATCCTGATTCAAGTGCACGCAACGCAAATATATGGTTGAAATGAATATCGGCCATAATTTTAATGGGTACTGACTCTATCAGTTTTTTAAAATATGACGCGACAGATAAATCAGGAAAAGACACTCTGACAAGTTCACAGCCATCTTTAAACAGAATTTCCGCTTCTTTTATACAGCCTGCAATATCCGTAAGAGAAGTTTTGAGCATACTTTCCACTCTAACAGGCGAATTACCTCCAATTGTAAGCCCGTCAATGCTGACAGTTTTCCTGCTTCCCATTTCTCCGCCACCTAATTAAACAATTTTATCAAATCTTTGCCGGTAACAAGTACGATTAAAGCAATAAGCAAAATAAACCCTGCATAGTGTGCATATGATTCAAATTTTTCAGGGATCTTTCTTCCTGAGACCATTTCTGCAGCAATAAAGACGATTCTGCCGCCGTCAAGAGCGGGAAAGGGCATCAGGTTAAGAAGACCAAGGTGCAGATTGATGATTCCCAGAAAAGCCACAAATGACCAAAAGCCTTGTTTGAAAGCATCCCCAGCCATGACAGCTATGCCTACAGGACCGACAACTTCTGATTTAACTTGTCCGCTGATGACCATCCACATTCCCTTTAGTATTTCCATTCCCATATTCCAAGAATAGCTAAAAGCATGTGTCAGAGCCTTAGTTATGGGATATTTTACTTGTGCTGGCTGAACTCCCAGAAGACGCCCCCCATGCTGTTTATCAATGGGGATTTTTATATTAATTGTATGCGATTCGCCGCGGCGCTCATAAGTAACGGCAAAATAATCGTTTTTATCTTTGGTGTTCATTAAGTGTGTCCTTATATCAGCCCATTTATTTAGGGGAACACCATCAATCGCTTTTATTGTGTCTCCGCTTTGAAGTCCGGCTGTATACGCCGGTTTGGCTTCCATGACGATACCAACCGTAGTGTTTTTAAAATCATATATTCCATAACCGCTTAAGTAGGCAGCGGTCAGAATCCATGCTAAAACAAGATTGACAGAAGCTCCTGCTGCTATTATTACCAGCCGTTCCCATGGTTTTTTGTTACACAATGAGCGCGCGGGGGCGTATTGAACTTTGTCTGTACCGTCAGTAATTCCAGGATCCTCGCCTTCGAGCTTCACATAGCCGCCGATTGGCAGCACTCTAAAAGACCACAGGGTTTCTCCCTTCTGACGACTCCAGATAGCAGGCCCCATTCCAAAAGAGAATTCATGCACCAGAACACTGCGCCATTTTGCCGCTAAGTAGTGCCCTCCTTCATGCGAAATTACACAGATACTGATTACTATTAAAAAAGAAATTATGCTTATCAACTGTTGTGCCTCCAATTTTTACAGAACTCTCCCGCCAATCTCCTGCCGACATCTACAAGAGATATCGCATCGTCCACTGATGTAGGCGGTGTGCCGTTCCAACTGTCAAGCGTCTTTTCGACAACTTGATATATATTGGTGAAATTAATTTCACCTTTTAAGAAACTATCCACTGCTGATTCATCTGCTCCCACCAACAACGAGGGATAAGCTCCGCCGGATTTGCCAACCTCTTTGGCAAGTCTGAAACAAGGGAACTTCTGTTCATCTATCTCAGTTAAGCGCAAATCCCAAACATTGGCAGGGACAGCATCCAAACCACGCTCGACAAGGTTGAGCCTATTGGGCCAGCCAAGAGCCGCGGCCGCCGGAAGACGCATATCGGCAGACGATAGAAGCATCTTTACCGTACCATCGATAAACTGCACCATGCCATGTACCTGAGACTTTGGATGTATCATAGCATCTACTTTTTCTGGCGGTAGGGAAAAAAGCTGCATTGCCTCTATGCATTCTATGCCTTTATTCATAAGGGTAGCACTGTCTATGGTGATTTTGGCGCCCATTTTCCAAACAGGGTGTTTCAAAGCGTCCTGGGGTTTAATTTTTTTCATTGCTTCAAGGGAATATTCTCGAAAGGGTCCGCCGGAGGCGGTAAGAAATATTTTATCTATCTCACAACGCGGCGTTTCTCTCATACATTGCCAGACCGCACTGTGTTCGCTGTCTACAGGGCGAAGCTGGTCTTTGTTTTGAACGAGAGGCATTACCCACGGTCCTGCCACCACAATACTTTCTTTGTTAGCAAGAGAGACGTCTTTGCCGTGTTTTAGAGCTGTTTGTAATGCCTTAATTGCAGAAACACCGGCGGAAGCAAAAGCTACGTGATCTATGCTGTCAGAAGCAGCTATCTGGGATAGGGCATCGACACCACAGAGACAATTATACCCTGCTGCTTTAAAGATTTTGCTTTTTGGGTCAGTCAAGCAAATTGTTTTCGCTCCATGAACTGCGGCTAGCTCTAATAATTTTTTTTCATTTGAATGTCCCGCCAAAACACAAACTTCAAATAATTCGGGATATCGCGAGCAAATGTCCAAAACAGCGCCGCCAACACTTCCGGTTGCACCTATAACTGCGACCCGTATTGGATAAACCATGATCTTTATCCTATAATCTCAAAAATCAGAAAGGCAAGAGTCGCATTTACAAGGATACTGTCAAATCTGTCAAGCAATCCTCCATGGCCGGGAATAATCGAGCCGGTATCTTTGACGCCTGCTTCACGTTTTAATACAGATTCTCCCAAATCGCCCAACTGCCCAGCTATTCCGCAAAGAAGCCCCATTAAGAGAAGCGGCACTGGGGGGAACGAAAAGATTAACGCCAAAATGCCACCGCAGAGGAAACTTGCGGCAGCCCCGCCGATGAACCCTTCCCAAGTCTTTTTTGGGCTGACTTTCTCACAGAGTAAATTTCTGCCCAAATTGCTGCCTACAAAATATGCGGCTACGTCGCAGCTCCATGTACAGAAAAATAATGTAATTAAAAACATCGCTCCAAGTTCTCTGGTTCTTATCCTGATCATGAAAGACCAGGGCAGTAGAACGTATGCTCGGCCTCCGCGTGGTGCGCCCATATTTT
>CAZFWP010000051.1:0-13935 GCA_964522805.1 uncultured Synergistaceae bacterium
AATTTTACGTAAAATTTCCGAATGTAAGATGTCTTCGTTTTTGCTTGTTTTTTTCTTATTGTGCGGAGGCTGGTATAATGGCGTTATTGTCTTCTGAGAGGGTGCTTACTAATGGACGGAATGAGGCGCGGAGATATTCAAATCGGCGCGGTGGTGGATATCGTGCTGAAATGCGACCAGGGTAGCGGGAGGCTTACTCGCGGAACAGTGATGAAAATTTTAACCAAAAGCCCGACCCATCCCCATGGTATCAAAGTGATGCTGACAGACGGACGGGTCGGCAGAGTTAAAGAAATAATCTAAGCCCCTGCTTTACCTCAAGAGGGAGGGGCTTGTTTTTTTACAGATCCAGCTTCATATCTCCCTCTTTGATCAGCCCGGTTTTTCTCATTATTTCCGCAATCATCAGGGTGAGAACGGCGGGGAGTAAAAAGTGCATCAGCCCTATTTGTATTATTACGGATGGGGAGCTCCCCATGGCATCGATGGCGCCGAATTGCCCTACAAATCCGCTTGTGCCCATACCTGCGCCGGAGGGGATATTCTCCATCTTAAATACAAGTGTGGATATTGGCCCCAGAATGAAACTGGCGATTGTTGGCGGTGCCCAAATCATCGGGTGACGCACAATGTTTGGCATTTGCAGCATTGACGTGCCTACGCCCTGAGAGAGAAGCCCTGAGACGCCGTTTTCCTTAAAACTCATTACCGCGAATCCCACCATTTGTGTGGAGCAGCCCACGCAAGCGGCTCCGGCAGCGAGTCCCGACAGATTTAAAGCTACTGCTATAGCTGCACTTGATATTGGCAGAGTGAGGATCATTCCCATTATAGCGGCGACAATAGCTCCCATCGGCCCCGGCTGGAGCTCTGTGGCGTTCATGATAATGATTCCCAGTCCAGTCATCATGGCGCTTACTGTTGGGCCAGCCAGCTTTGCTATCCCCATGCCGGCGATGATAGTCAAAGCAGGGGTGACGATGATATCAATTTTTGTCTCTTTAGAGACTATTTTGCCAAATTCCGCTGCGAAGACCGCACCGAGAAAAGCGCCCACGGGACCTCCCCAAGTGTTTCCGGCAAAACCGACGGCGGCGCATGAAAAAACAACCATCGCCGGAGCGCGAAGAGCCTGAGCTATGGCGACTGCTATTGCCGGGCCGACCATTGAGCTTGCCAGACCGCCGAATTCAACCAATATTGGTATGCCTGCTTTCGAACCTATCGTTTTGAGAATCAGCCCTGTGATCAGTGAGGCAAACAACCCGACCCCCATTGCTCCGAGAGCGTCCACAAAGTAACGCTTAAAGGTGAGCTCCACCCCTTTTCGTTTGAGAAAGGCTGAAAAGGTGCGGCTTTCGGTGTTGGTCAATTTTAAGAACTCCTTTTGAGTTTATATTTTGTAAGAAAGCAAATTTCTTGTGGTGCATTGTAATGAACTATTGGGTTTTACACAACCCTTATTTCCAAAGGTTATAATAGTGAATTATTTTACAATCTAAGGTTTTTTTTGTAAATCTATCTGAAGAAAGGCTGTAAATGATATACTCTATAATTAATAGTATATTCTGCCGACAGAGGAGGCTGCAAGATGTCACCAACAAGTATTTTGAATAATGTAGTTGGTCCTGTAATGCCTGGTTCTTCCAGCTCGCACACAGCCGGTCCTTATCATATAGGACGTATTTGCCGAAGCATGATGGGCGGGCTTCCCTTGTATGTTTCATTCACTTTTGAGCCGGCTTCTTCCATTGCTGAGTGTTATCATGATCAGGGCAGTGATTTGGCTTTGATAATGGGTATCCTAGATTTGCCGCTCACAGATCCGAGGTTTAAAAAAGCGCTTGAGCTGTATAAGGATTTTGGAGTTGAGGTGGAATTTAAGCAGGAAAGTTTTTCGGAATCAGGACATCCGAACAGCATAAAAATAGAGGCACAGATGAAGGATGGCTCTGCTTTTACCGCTGTTGCTGACTCCACAGGCGGCGGCGGGCTTAGGTTCCGCTTTGTGGACGGACATCCCGTTGAAATGACGGGAGACTATTATTATCTTACCTTTGAAGCAAATGATAAAGCTGTTTGTGAGAGCTTATCCGCTCACGGCGCACTAAGCGTAACGGAAGCTGCTGGAAGATATTTTTGCTCCCTAAAGGGAGATAGTCCGATAGATCAGCCTCTTTTTGATAAACTGCGGGTTCTTGACGGCGTCAGTAATGTTCGCCGCGCACTGCCGGTATTTTTCCCCATCCGCGGGGACGCGATGTATTGCTCCGGTGCGGAAATGATAAACTACTCAAATAAGCGCGGGCTCTCACTCGGTGAGGCGGCCTTGGAGTACGAATCTGCTCTGCTTCGCACACCCAAAGAGGTTCTTAACGAAGAGATGGACAGACGTCTTGCGGTGATGGAAGCTTCGGTGAAGTTGGGGCTTTCCTGCGATACGCCGCAGATGCTCCTTCTCAACCCATCGGCAGCTAAAATCATGGCGGCGGAGCGTGAAGGACGCCTTGCTTTAGGGGGCATACATACCAGAGCTGCGGCAAGGGCAATGGCGGCTATGCAGGTAAACAGTGGGCAGGGCATCGTCTGCGCCGCGCCTACAGGCGGCTCAGCAGGGGTTATTCCCGGAATTGCAGTGACGCTGCTGGAAGATATGAAACTTCCGAGGGCAACGGTGCTGCGGGCGATGTGGGCGGCGGGAGCCGCCGGTTGGGTACTTGCCGTACGCGGTACCTTCGCTGCCGAGGTGTGCGGCTGTCAAGTTGAAATAGGTGCCGCAGGAGCAATGGGAGCTGCCATGGTTGTCGAGGCGGTCGGCGGCAGTGCTGAACAGGCGTGCGATGCTGCTTCAATAATGTTCCAAAACGCGATGGGCTTGGTCTGTGATCTCGTTCAGACGACAGTGGAGATTCCCTGCCACACAAGGAACGGCTCTTTTGCTTCGCAGGCTTTTGTCTGCGCCGATATGATTTTGGGCGGCTACGTCAACCCTGTGCCGATTGATGAAACGGTAGACGCTGTTTATGCAACAGGAAAAATGCTTCCGCATGAATTGCGCTGTACCTCTTTAGGCGGCCTTGCCACAGCTCCCTCAGCCCTCACCCTGCCACGCCTAAGGTAACTTTTGCGCATTTATATGCCGATATAAAAAACAAAGCCCCCCGTAAGTTTTTCAGGCGGAGGGTTTTGTTATCTTGCGTTATTTTTATGCTGTTCTATTTGCCGAAAAGAGGCGGTTTGCCCTCGTCGATACGGTAGTTTCTGTAGTAGAGCATAATATCGCAGGCTACCAGCGCGGTGTTAAAGGTGTAGGGGATGAGCATATAAGCGGCCCCGTTGCCCACCAGCACTTTTGCTATTCCTGCTATATAGCCGATAAGAATTATCAGCAGAAAGAAGAGGCTTTTGCCTTTTCTTGTTCTGCATGTCCATGATTTTATTATTGATGCCGGCCAAGCTGCGGCAAAGCACAATAACATTACTGCTTCTAGCATATTGCTGATAAACATTTGCCAATCCCCTTTTTATTTACTTCGACTTGTGCTTTTAAACGATCGCCCTCTGTGCCTGATGGGCAATTATCGGCAGAAGCTCCCAAATAACCTCTTTGCTCTCGGTGACATTTTCAAGAGCCTCAAAAGAGATGGTCCACACCTCACATGGGTTCGCATTTTTAACCAGCTCCGGGTCATAAGCGGCGAGCTCTTTTGCCAGCGCAGCAGCGCGCTGTTCTTTTTCTGTTACGAAAAGCAGCCAAAATACGCTATCCTGCTCCTGCGTATCTCGGTCGGCATAACCGGGAATCACCATACGGCGAAGTGTGTTTAGCCAAAGGTGAAAGTGTCCCACGGTCTCGATATTTTCGGACATCTTCTCTTCGGCGAAGACAAAGAAAAACCTGTCGGTATTGATAATGCGGTCAGGGTCGTTCGGGTGCCCTTTAAAATCGGTGTAGTGTATAAAGTCGTAGCGGCTTAAATAGAGCAAATCTGCGGTTAAGAGCCCTGCTTCCGGGCAATTCTCGGCAAGCCAGCTGCGGAGCTTTTCCGCAGGCACGAGGTCGGTATTCCGGCGGTCGATAAAGATATAGGGGAACTCTGCCGCCATCTTTTGGTAAATAGGGGAGGATTCATAAAGCCATTTCAGTCCATTATCAAGGCAAAACAATTCCTCTTTTGCGAGTTTCGGCCAGACCCTAAAACTCTTTCCGCAATAAAATTCTTTGATCCCCCATCTCTGTGAGTGGGCTCTGTCTAACAACAGGCGAAGCTTGGTGCGTTTTACCGCAAGCGGGCGGTTAACACCGATAGCTCCGGCGGAAGTGTCAAGGTACAACTCCTTTTGCCGCTCGCGGAATTTTTCCTGCCCTTTTTCCGTAAGGGCGTAAATATTATCCACTAAACTGATAAGCCCCATGCTCTCAAGCTCATCAAGCTCAGAGGGGTTTTCCCCCGCAGTGATAAAAAGTTCCTTGGTCCAACAGGGATTTTGGCTGTCAAAAAGAGTTATCAAGTCAATAGACATATTCGGCACCTGCTTTCACAGTAATATCAAAATAATTAATGAAGATAATCTTAAATAAATGACGAGTATAAGCATCATGCCGGTAAAATAAGCGACTGATGCAAATGTGTCTGTCAAACACCAATCTGCTTAAAGATAATAACATGAGGCAGCGAAAACTTAATTCAGTATAAACTTCGAAATTGCATATCTTGTTCTATTGACGGATATCTATAAGTGGAATAAAATATCCACTATTCCATTATTATATTTTATGGGAGGAATTTTTATGAATCCTATCGTCGGACTGCCCGAGCCTCTTATTTTAGGGCTGCACGCTCTGGGTTATCTGGCAAAAGAGCCTGACAAATGTTTTACCACTGTAGAGATAGCAGCGGCGTTAGGCACTCCGGAACCACACCTTTCAAAAGTTCTTCAAAGACTCAACAAAGGCGGGCTTATCAAGTCTATGAGAGGACCGGGCGGCGGCTACAAGTTTGACTGCGTGCCGGAGGAGACTCCCCTGAGAGAAATATTTGAGCTGCTTGGCGGAGCTTTTGAGTCCAGAGGCTGCGGCCTTGACGGCTGCAAGGGACACAGCTGCTTCATCGGTGATATGCTTGATGAATTGACCAGAGCCTTGATTCGCTACCTGGAATCGCGCACCTTAGCTGACTTCACCGAGTACTATTCGGGGCGCATTCCCGTGGAAATTGAAATATCTGTCATAACTCCGAGCTTGGGGCAGAAACACCCCAATTTCGGTCATTTAAAAATAGACTAAGAGAAAGAAGGAATTGGAGCAGATGTCTTTAAAAAAATCGCTGGCAGCAATGGTATTATTTATTGTCCTAGCCGTTCCCTCTGTGTCGTTCGCGGAGGGTTTCGGTGTTTATGAATGGAGCCCGGCAGGTGTGGCGATGGGGGACAACTACATGTTCGGAGAAAACGACCCCTCCGTTCTGGGCTATAACCCCGCGGCTATCACCAAGCTTGACGGTTCGTACTTTAGTATCGGCACAACTTGGGTTAACCCGGCGAACAACACCACCTTCTCCGGCCTTGGCCCTCTGAACACAGGTAAAAACACCGAATGGACGAACAGCTACAGCCCGGCTATTTTGCCCAGCATGTTCTACGCCACCAAAGCGGGAGAGAACTCCTGGTGGGGCATCGCCATCTATTCCCGTTACGGCAACCAGATTGAATATGACAAGAGCTGGCCGGGACGCTATGATACCACCTATTCCGGCATTAAGGGCGTCACCGTTCAGCCTACATATGCTTGGAAAATGAGCCCCAAGCTCTCCGCCGCTGTCGGCGTGGACATCAACTACATGGGGCTGGTCATGGAAAAGGCACTCCCAATTGGTGGTATTCAGATGAAAATCGACGGTACCAGCATCAGAGTCGGCGGTATCTTCTCCTTGATGTATGACTTTAACGAAAACACCTCCGCCGCGCTGCTCTACCGCACAAAGATTAAGCATACTATGGACGCCGACACGACCTTCTCAAGCGCCGCTCTTAAAAACGGCACTGCTAGCGGCACAGTCACTTTGCCCGATTCCGCCACCTTCGGCTTGGGACACAAGTTTAACGGCGGCAAAACGCGCGTTGAATTTGACGCCACTTGGACAAACTGGTCAACCTATGACGCGTTGGTGATGGCTTTTGATAATGCGCTTGGAACTGTCAGATCACCAAAGGATTGGAAGGCCTCCTGGCGTTTGGGCGTTGGTATTGAGCACAAGCTCAGCGACAAGTGGAGCGTTCTCGGCGGCTATGTCTGGGAAGAGAGCCCCGTTCCCGATGACACCATGGACTTCACCGTTCCCACCGGCGACCGTAACCGCCTAAGCGTCGGCTTCAAGTACCGTCCCAACGACAGAAGCGAGTGGGCGTTTGCCTACACCTCCATCTGGGCCGGCGACAGATTAGTTTACTCGCACTTGCCGGGTGCAGCAAACGGTGCAGATTACGCTTCCGGTCAGATACACGATAGCCGCACGCAGCTCCTCTCTCTCGGCTACACGATTAAGCTGAAATAATAATAAATATAAGAGAACTTATATTATGGGCATCCGGTACAAAACGGACGCCCATTTTTTATTGTTTGTACAGAAAATATAGAAATTATTTAATTTGTAGCCCAACTCTTGCCAATTACCGATAATAATGTATTCTATGTTGCATGGCGGAGCTGTTTGTGCCGCCTATAGGCAAAAAAAAATAAAAGTGTGTGTTCCGGGGAGGAAATTTATCATGGCAACACAGGGGTTCTACCACGATAAGGAAGACTTTCAGAGATTGAATCCGAATCCGATAAGAACGACAATCGAAACAGCGTTTTATGGTAATAACGTGATTCCTCTCAGGGACATGAGCGAGGCGTACCGCCTTGCCAAAGAGAGTAAGGGTGCTATCGAGCTTACAGGCATGCCTGTCCATCGGCCTACGGAGTTGGGGCTGCCTGAAGATGCCAATGTGATTCTTTTCAACGATGGGGCGATTTTCGGACGCTGCGCCGCTGCCCGCCGAATTGTCGGCTATCCCAATGTCAATATCGCCGAATATGCGACAATTGTACGTGAAGCTATTTATAACGGCAGAACGAGAAAGTTCTACTCCGCCCAAGCGGTTATCGGTCTTGAGGAAGATTTCATGGTCAGAGCCAATGTAATGATGCCGGAGGGTTTTGAGAACAGTATCTACAGCTGGATGCTCAACTTTCAAAACATGAACAGCGAGTTTGAGGCGCGTTACAAAAAATCACGCTACATGAGAGACGACGGTGATATTTTTGTCTTTGTCGACCCGGAGTGGTCACATCCCGACTATCCGCTGGGATTGGCGTTTTTCGCTCCCGAGCAAAATTGCGCCGCCATTTTGGGTATGAGATATTTTGGCGAGTTTAAGAAGGGAACCTTGACTCTAGCCTGGGGAATAGCCGCGCGCAACGGCTATGCCGCCTGTCACGGAGGGCTTAAACGCTACACTCTGAAAGACGGCAGCGAGAAAAACTTTGTTCTTGCGGTTTTTGGTCTATCGGGGTCTGGTAAATCAACCATCACCCATGCGCGCCACAAGGGCAAATATGACGTCTCTGTTCTCCATGATGACGCCCTTATCATCAATGTCAAAGAAAAGTATGCCATCGCTCTTGAACCGGCCTATTTTGACAAGATGCAGGACTATCCCATAGGCTGCGAAGACAATAAGTATCTGGTGACGATTCAAAACTGCGGCGTTACCAAAGATGAGGAGGGCCATCTGCTGGCAGTAAGCGAAGATGTGCGCAACGGCAACGGACGCGCCGTAAAATCGCGTTTTTGGACTCCTAATCGCATCGACAGGATTGATGAGCCTCTCAACGCCATTTGCTGGCTGATGAAAGACCCGACTTTGCCGCCGGTGCTGAAAATAACCGGTCCCTCGTTGGCAGCTGTAATGGGGGCTACCTTGGCCACAAGGCGTACCACCGCTGAGCACTTAGCTCCGGGTGTGGATCCTGACGCGCTTGTAATAGAGAGTTACGCCAATCCCTTCCGTACCTATCCGCTTGCCTTGGATTACGTGCGTTTCCGCACCCTCTTTGAAGATGGCGTTGAATGTTACATATTGAACACCGGTTCTTTCATGGACAGGAATATCCCCAAAAACGTAACTTTGGCCATACTGGAATATATTGTCGAGGATAAGGCGGAATTTGTCCCCTTCGGAGGTATACCGGGGCTTGAAGTAATGAATATTCCGGGTTTTGAAGTTGACGGAGCGAACTGGACTTACAAACAGCAATTCTTTAATAGGATGAACGACAGAGTCAACTTTGTAAAATCACGCGATGTGGAAAAAGGCGGCATGGACGCTCTTCCCCCGGATGCGCTTTCTGCTCTGTTGAGAGTCATTGAATATCTGAAAAAGTAACTGCAGAGTTTAAGATAATTATAAAAGAGGCGGGGGAGATGTCCACCGCCTCTTTTTTGTCAGCAGCAGAGGGCTAAGAAAGGTACCCAAACGGCCTGATGTGATGAGGGACAGCCTTGGCACAGCAGGGATAAAAAGACCGGTACGCGGCGGCTTTTGCTGCTTAGCCTATGCGTACCGGTTCATTGGCGTTAACTATTGAAACTTTGCTGCTGACCATGTGTGAGCAGCATGAGACGATAATAATGTTTAATCGAAATCTACGTTTCCGCGTATAACTTTTCTGTCAGACATAAAAACTCTTATATCTTTGACAAAAATGAAGAGCATCAAGATGATGCCGATATAGCCGTTAATGCCGTAGATAATGTTCACAAGCTTGCTGAAGGGAAGCACCAAGCCGATAAAACATCCCGCTGCGGCGAGAGCTACTGTCAGAATGGTAAACTTACGGGTGTTTTCTTCGGAAAATCTTGCGGATACCTGCCAGAGGAGCGGAACAGCGGTGGTATAGATACCGGCTAAAATTATCGCTGAGAAGGCTGTGGCAAGTTTGGGGCTGATATTTGTCGCGAGAATCAGTGAGGGTATCTGCGTGCCGGCTACGACTTCGACATTGGCAAGAAGACCCAGCATCAGCAATGCCGTTCCTGCAAAAAAGCCTATCGCGCCAAGTGTTGTCCCCATAATCGCCTCTTTGCCGCTGTTGGCTTTTTTACCAAGAGCCGCAAGAAACGCCGCCAGCCAAAGCATGCTGAATCCTACATACGAACAAGCCGAAGTAAACCAGTTTGTCCCTGCTTTCATCAATGTGACAGTGCCTGAATCAATAAGCGCCGCGCCTTCGGCAATCCCTCCGGGATTTTTGGCGATGGAGACTGCGCCCAAAGTTACAGAGATGACGACAATAACAGGGCCTATTTTGCCGATAATGTCAACAATGCTGCCAAGCCCCATGATTACTGTGCCTCCTGCTAGCAGCATCATTAAGATTGCTCCCGCAGCAAGCGGAAAACCGAAGTGCTGGCTGAGAGTCGCCCCCGCACCGGCAATCATGACAACGTATGACATGAAAAGAAACGCTATGGTAAAGTAGTCATATGCACTGCCGATTTTTTCACCGCAGTAGTACTGGAAGATCTCGCTGCCCTTTGCAAAATTCTGACGGTAGCCTGTGAGGATGAAGCTGCCGCCTGCATATACAAAGAGTGCCAACATAACCAGCGCTGTCATCATGCCCTTAAGTCCATAGGAAGTGTAGTATTGCAGAATCTCTTGTCCCGTCGCAAACCCGGAGCCGATAAGAAAGGCGATAAAGGCTCCTGCAAACTTAATTACGTTGGAAAAGCTTACTCTCTCGTTTTGCATATTTTCCACATGCCTCCAATGATAATTGATTGTGAAAAAATATACATGAAGAATTATATGGGGTCAATAAGTCAAAATAGATATATAGGATATAAAAAAATATATATAGTGATAAATGCCTAATTAATTTGCTGTTTTTGCGTAAAATGCCTAAAAATAAAGTGTTTTTTAGTTAAAAACAGTGCCGGTTTGTATAGCCGGCACTGTTTTTATGCAGCTGCTTTGCGAATGTTGCCTGAACGGAAAACGAGAAAGAAAAATAGAGAGACGATGATGCCTGGAATCACAGGGTGTACTGCCCCAACTATTTGTGGTGTGATTCCTTTAAAAACATTCAGCATCGTAGGGTTGTACACGGCAAGGTACCATATAATACTGCCGCAAAACCCGCCGACAGAAGAAGTGAAAGCTGCTGAGCTCCCTGCTTTTGGTCCTTCTACCAGCAGAGCTAGGTATGGCACGATTATTGCACACGCCAGCAGTGTCCAGCTTGTAGTGCATATGAGAGCGATTATGGATGAACTCTTAAGGGCGAATGCTCCGCTTGCAACCGTGCATAGTATTACCACCATACGCCACGACCAACCGGAGAGATGCTTGTCAAAAACGTCTCTGCCGAGGCTGCCGCTGGCTATGTGCAAAAGCGCGGAAGCTGTTGAAAGGGAGGCCGAGACTATTGCCAAAGCGAACAGCTGCTGACCGAAGGCCGGCAAAAGCTTTGAGACCAAAAGCGGCATTACGGTATCCGGGTTGGTGATTTCCGGACCTAGAATCAATCTTGACAGTGCGCTGGCGAAGTAAGCTCCGCCTACAACAACGGAAAGCACCAGCATTGCTAAGGGGGCTGTCTTACGGGTATCATTTTGACTCTTGAGGGCGAAATGGCGCTGTATCATCTGGGGCTGTGCCCAAATTCCTACAGAGGTTACTATTGCCAGAAAGACAATGTTCATTCCCGCAGGACCGCTGCTTAATGACATGAAGCCGTTGTTCGCCGCCGGTGTGGGCGGTAAAGAGGCTAGGGCCTGCATACCGGATATAGGACCCCCTACTGCTTTCAGCAAAGCTATGAGCAATGCGCCGACGCCCAGAACCATAACAAAGCCTTGTACAGCTTCAGTATAGAGCACGCCGCGCAGACCGCCCCAAACAACGCTGATGCCGACAACAAAGACGAGGATAGCCAATGCTGCGTTGACCGAAATAGGGATAACCCCTGATACCATTACCGCCGCACCTTTAAATACTGCAGAACCGTATATTACCAGCAAAATAGTTGAGATTAATCCGAGAAACCTCTGCAGCTTAGGTGTCTCGTATGCTTTTGAAAGAAGCTCCGCCGGTGTTTTTGAATCTAATTTTCTCTGCCAAAGCCTTGTGGGCCAAGCAAGAAACCGGTATACAAACCAAGTCCCCAGCCAGACATTACCTGCGGCGATGATCAGCATCTGCATTCCGAAAAGATAGCAAAGCCCGCCGAAGCCTACAAGAGCTACTGCGGAAATATAGGTAGCGACATAGGCCAGAGCCTGGACGACAACTCCGACTTTGCCGGGCAGAAGAGCATCCTTGTGCTGCGAAAATTTGGCGATGACAACAAGCAGCAGAGCGTAGCCGATCCATAGCGGGGCAAAAGTGAACATCTTACTTTGCCGTCCTGACGATGGTGAATATTGACCATACCGTACTCCAAAGCAATGACGCGCCTGAAACTATTACCCACATATCTGTTGAAAACATTTGAAGAACCCCTTTCATATGGCAAAAATTATAAGCATAAAAAAAGACCGCCACCCTCGCGGGTAGGCGGTCTTTGAATGTTCGGCAGGTATTGCTTACTTTATACCGGAATTCGCAGAAAACACCAAGTGCCCCGAGGCATGATAGCAGCGAGGATAATAGTAAGCATAATAATAACGCTGTGACATATTGGCATTTTTCATCCTCACGTACCTCCCGGGGTTTTATTTTCTGGTGACATGCTGCATTTGATTGGTGAATAATACATGCACTTTAGTATAGTGTCAAGTACAAGTGATAAAACTTGTATAAGATAAAGCGTGGACGCTGTTTCTCTTTTGCCGCAGAGCGCTGTTGTTCTCCGGCATAGCACTTAAATTTTTCAAGGACACCTCATTAATGTAATGTATTCGGCGATACTGTGCTATAATAAGACGTTTGCTTAAATATTACCCTTGTCGGGGAGGAATAAATATGCGTTGCGTAGGAACTGTTTCAAGAGGAATAAGGCTTCCCGTTGTTACAAAGGGCGAAGACATTATTGAAATAATCACTAACAGCATTGTCGATGCGTCGGTTTCGGAAAACGAGGGCTTCACCTTGCGCGACAGAGATATTGTCGGTGTGACCGAGTCTTTGCTTGCGCGCTCACAAGGCAACTATGTAACGTTGGAGGATATTTCCTCAGATGTGAGGCGCAGAGTTCCCGACGGAGATGTTGCTCTGATCTTTCCGATACTCAGCCGCAATAGATTTCATCAGCTGCTTCGAGGAATTGTCAATGGTGTGAGAGGCAATGTTCATGTCATTCTTTCCTACCCTTCTGACGAAGTCGGAAACAAGGTTATTGATCCGATGAATTTCTACCTTAAAAGCGGTGAGCTGTCTCAGGATACATTTGATGAAGATGAATACTACCGCGTATTCGGAGAGTATAAGCACCCCTTTACCGGTGTGGACTATGTACAGCTTTATAAGAGCATTGCGCCGGAGCGGGTCTTTGTCCACTTCGCCAATAACCCGCTTGCCGCTTTAAAATTTGCAGGAACAGTGATTGTCGCCAGTATCCACACCCGTGAGCTGCACAGAACTATCCTTGAGAAGGCGGGTGCTAAGGTTATCTCCCTTGATGAGATATGCAGTGCTCCTGTCAGAGAGGGTGCAGGGTACAATGAGCAGTATGGTTTGCTTGGCTCAAACTACACCAACGATTTTTCCGTTAAGCTCTTTCCGCGCGACAGTGACATCTTTGTCGCCAAGCTGCAGTCTGCACTGAAGGAAAAAACGGGTAAGGATATCGAAGTTCTGGTATATGGCGACGGGGCCTTTAAAGACCCTGTGTGCGGTATTTGGGAGCTTGCCGACCCCGTGGTCTCTCCGGGATTCACCGGTGGCCTGACAGGGCTGCCAAAAGAGATAAAGTTTAAATATGTAGCTGATAACTCCGAGGGCAAAGACCCAACAGAAGCTGTTAGAGAAGCTATCGCCGCTAAGGATACCGTGGATAAATACGGACACGCAACTCTCGGAACGACTCCGCGCCGCCTGACAGACCTTGTTGGCTCGCTGTGTGACCTTACTTCCGGATCAGGAGACAAAGGTACGCCTGTAATCTATATTCAGGGATACTTTGATAACTATTTAGATGACTGAAAGAGAGATTAGCATTCCCTTCAGCGGCGTAGACCCCAGAGGACGAGTCAAATTCAATGTCCTTTTGGAAATGTTTCAGGAGATGGCAGATGTTGACGCTTCAAAGTACAATCTCTCTGTGCGCCAGACACTGGAACACAACATTACTTGGGTGCTGCGCAAATACAGAATAGATCTAAGCCGCTACCCTGTGAAGGAAGATAGCGTTATTCACATTAAGACCTACGCTGAAGAGTATAAGGGGCTTTATTCTCTCCGCACTTTTAAGTTGTGGAATAAGGCAGGAGACTATCTTGGCACCGCTTATACATGGTGGGTGCTTCTTGATACTGTTAGGCTGCGTCCCATGCGCTTGGACAAATGCGAATTGACAGAGGCTTTGAAGGGCAGAGTGTCGGAAGTATTGCCGGATGATGTTAAGGTACCGGAGCTGAAAAACACTGAGATCGAGGAAACATGGAAAGTGCGCTGGCAGGATCTAGATGTCAACGACCATACGAACCACGCTGTCTATTTTAGCTGGGCTCTTGACACTGTTCCCGATGATGTACCGGAAAAATTATCGCCGATGTTTGTTGAGGGAGAGTTTTTGCGTCCCATTCCGCGGACAAGAGTCCGCTGTCTGACTGAGTCAGCGAAATCTAATGAAGGAGAGTGCTATCTGCATTCTCTGCGCCATCTTGACGATGATACTGAGTATGCAAAGATAAGCTCTGTATGGAGATAAAAATCATAGTTGCTTAA
>CAZFWP010000052.1:0-13781 GCA_964522805.1 uncultured Synergistaceae bacterium
GCGAAGACACTCTTTCCCTACACGACGCTCTTCCGATCTGTTTGGCAGCGGGAACGGCTTTTATACAACTTAAACCAGATCCGAGAATTGTGAGGCAATCTCAAAAACAATATTGGGCTAATGTAGCGGTTAGCGCGTCAAGGGGAGATATCGAAGATAAGAACGGTATTCCTCTTGCTGTTTCTGTGCCGGCGACCAGTTTCTTCATAGACCCCAAGTACTGGGACCCCGGCAGTGCCGACCTTCTTGTGCCGGTCTTTGGTAAGACTGTTGCGAAAAAGTTTTCCGCGCCCTTACGCGGACGTTTTTATTGGGTGGCTCGTGATGTTCCCAACGACAAAGCGGCAAAGTTGATAGGTAAAAAAATTCCGGGGCTCTACACGCTCAGTGAAAAAGTTCGTGTGTATCCACACGGAGCCTTGGCGTTTCATGTATTGGGATTTTGCGATATCGACGACTATGGTCAGGCCGGTGTGGAACTTAAATGGAATCACATCCTCTTCTCTCCTCCAAGAACCAGGTTTCTTACAAGAGATTCAAACGGTAACACGCTGGATGTTATGGGCGGGAAATCTGGGATAGTAAAAAATACCAGCGGAAAAATAAAACTTACTATCGATTCGAGAATACAGCAAATTGTAGAGTGGCGTCTGAGCGAGGGAGCGAAGGGCGCTAGCGCTGCTTGGGGCGCCGCTGTATGTGTGGATCCGTCAACAGGGGCCATTGTGGCTCTGGCTAGCTATCCTACGATAAATCCGAATAATAGAAAAAACCTTTATCAAAAGGAAGCTGTACGCAATAATGTTGTCGGACGCGTTTTTGAACCTGGTTCGGTTTTTAAACCTGTGACGATGTCTATCGCGCTGGAATCAGCATCGGCTTCTCCGCATAGTGTTTATAAATGCAGCGGCACGATGAGGCTCTTTGATAAAACTATGAATGACGTCAATCGCAGGGCCCATGGTGTGCAGGATTTGACTCACGTATTGATGAATTCCTGTAATATAGGAATGTCGATAATGTCGATGGGGGTTCCTAAGCATCAGGCCCATGGTATGCTTAAACAGTTCGGTTTCGGTGAAAAAACAGAAATTGAAATGGCGGGTGAAGAATCCGGGCTCTTGAAGTCTCCGGAAGAGTGGCTTGGCACAGTGCCTGCCAACGTATTTATCGGCCAAGGCGTTGCTGTAACGCCGATACAGATGGTGATGGCAGTATCTGCGGTTGTTAATGGAGGATCTTTACTTAAGCCCTACATTGTAAAGGAAGTAAGAGACAGCACAGGACATGTTATCCATAAGGGAGAGAAAAGGGTTCGTTATCAGGTCATTTCTAAGCCTACTGCCGATTTTGTCCGTAATGCGATGAAAATGGTTGTCAGTGACGGGGGCGGTAAAGCAGCTAAATCAGATAAAGTGAAGATCGGCGGCAAAACGGGAACTGCCCAGATAGCATCAGGCGGCGAGTACTCTAAGGGTCACCATGTGGCATCTTTTGTCGGTTTCTGGCCGGCGGACAAACCCAAATATGTGATGCTGGTAAGTCTTGGTGAGCCTAAAGGAGCGAGGTACTACGGCGGTCAGATTTCCGCACCGATATTTAAATCTATTGCAGAAGATGTGGAACAAATTGTTCCTGAAAAGGTTAAATAATATAAGAAAATAGGGGTGTTGCGGATGAGATTTAAGGAACTATGGGCTCTTCTTGAAAAGAACCGCTTCGAAGCGAAGGTTTATGTGCCGGAGAAAGTTAAAGACGATAACCCCGATATCAGACTCTTGGTTTCAGATAGCCGCCTTGCCGAGCCTGGGACAATTTTCGCTTGTGTTTCGGGAGGACATGCTGATGGGCATGATTTTGCTCAAAAGGCGGTGGAACACGGTTCTTGTGCGATTATGTGCGAGCACGAGATGGATCTGCCCGTACCCCAAATTATCTGCTCTAACATTCGCAGAAATATGGGCGTCGCAGCATCCATAATTTATGGTGAGCCGCTTGGCAAGTTGACCATGGTTGCAATTACTGGAACCAATGGAAAGACCACTTCAACTTTTATGCTTAAATCAATATTGGAAAACGCCGGTATTAAGACCGGGCTTTTGGGTACTGTATATTACGATGATGGAGACGTCGTTGAAGATGCTGTGCACACCACGCCGGAAGCATCAGACTTGCAGTTCTGGCTCAGCCGCATGGCAGCTAACGGTTGCAAGGCCTGTATTATGGAGACCTCATCACACTCTATTGTTCAGGGCAGAATCGAAGGCGTTCTCTATGACAGGGGCGGTTTCACAAATCTTTCCGTAGACCACTTGGATTACCACGGAGATATGGAAAACTATTATTTGGCAAAGAAGACCCTTTTCGATAAATATATGCGCAACAATTGGAAAGCTTCCGTGAATATAGACGATAAATATGGCAAGAGGCTCTATGCGGAACTGGGAAAGCATGCCGTCAGCTTTGCAATGGAAGACACAACGGCGGACTTTTTCGCTGAAATTAAAGGTACCTCAATAGAGGGAATGGATGTGCTGATAAAAACCCCTGACCACAGTGCGCCCGTCTCTGTACGCCTGCCGCTTTTGGGTGAATATAATGCCCATAATGCCTTGCAGGCTCTTTCTCTTGCTTGGACTTTGGGGATCAGGAACGGTACGGCAATAGACGGTTTGGTAAATATGAAACAGGTTCCAGGGCGGCTTGAGAGATACATGATTTCCGGCGGCGGCTCCTGTGTCATTGATTTCGCACACAGCCCAGACGGTTTGGAGAAAGTTTTAACAGCACTGCGCCCCGTGTGCAAAGGTAACCTTTATGTGGTGTTCGGTGCGGGAGGCGACAGAGATAAGACAAAGCGCCCGCTGATGGGAGAGATTGCCACAAGAATCGCAGACAGAGTGATTATTACCTCTGATAATCCCAGAAGCGAAGACCCTGCGACAATTACCAAAGAAATAGAGGCCGGTGCGCTCAAACACAAGACCGAATATAAAATAATCGTTGACCGCAGAGAGGCCATTTATGAAGGGTTGTCAATGATTGAGGAAAACGACATTCTTTTGATTGCCGGTAAAGGGCCGGAGCGCTATCAGATACTTAAGGACGGGCCTATTCCGTTCCTTGATAAAGATGTCCTTCATGACTGGTGCCGCCTTAACGGAAAAGAGGCCCACTGATGAGACGTGTGACTGCTTCCGAAGCCGCTGGATTATGCGAGGGGCGTTTGTACGGAGCAGATGTTGATTTGTCTCGCCGCTGGCAGAGCGACAGCCGTGATGTAGGGCCAGGAGATGCTTTTGTCGCCATTAAGGGTGCTAAAACAGACGGGCATATTTTTTTAAACCAAGTTGTCAAAGGGGGCGCTAAGCTCCTTTTGGTATCTCTTGCCGAAATTGACAACATCCCCATCAACTCTCCCGAGTATGAGGGGGTTTCGGTAATCGCAGTGCCTGATACAACAGTGGGAATGAGCCGCATAGCACAAATGTATCTGCAGGCAGTCTCTCCGCAGGTTGTGGCGATAACAGGCAGTGTCGGCAAAACAACCACAAGAGAGCTTGCTGTGTCAGCATTAGGTTCTGTCTATAAAATCCATAGCGCCGTTAAAAGCTATAACACCGTTATTGGCTGCAGCCTGACAATCCTTTCCATGCCCTATGATACGGAAATTTTAATCTTGGAGCTTGGCACTAACCATTTTGGTGAAATAGCGGAAATGGTCAGCCTGTTTCCACCTGAAACAGCGGTGATAACTGAGGTGGCTCCTGCGCATCTGGAGGGGTTTGGGGATATTGACGGTGTGCTTAAGGCGAAGTTGGAAATATGCCGTTCATTGAAATTAAAACAGATAATCTACAACGGAGACAATGCGCTCTTGAGGGAGCGGATGCTCAATGGCTATCAAGAAATTAAGAAAATATCCGTAGGACATAATAGTGATGACACTTTAAAAATAGCGGATATATCAATTGTTCTAGAAGACAGCGGGGCTGCTGTATCCGTCTCTTACCTTTTCAAAGACGAAGAGATTACATGTAATGTTCCTCTTTTTGGTTTGCAGCACTCATATAACATTGGCTACGCCGTGGCTCTTGGCAGACTCTTTAACGTGGACAAGAGTCTGCTTAAAAACGCGCTTGCAAAATCGCACCCAATCAGCGGCCGCGGTGTGTGCAGAAGGGCCCTTAACGGCTCTTGGGTTATTGACGAGTCTTATAACGCTAATCCAAATTCAATGAATGCTGCGATAATGAATGTGCTGAACATCAACAAGAATAACAGCTATAGACTAGTAGCAGTGCTCGGCGGCATGAGAGAGCTGGGAGAGACTGCCGCTTTGTGGCATCAAAAGATTATCGATAAAACAAAATGTTTTGATACTGTAGTTTTTCTGGGTGAAGAGTGGTATGATTCAAAACTTGCGGTGCCTGAAAATATGTTGCGCTATAAGACCTATTCGGAGGCGCTGCAAAAGTTGCGCGAAACAGATATCAGCCGTGCAATAGTGCTTGTTAAGGGGTCGAATTCATACGGTCTTAACCGGCTTGTGAGGGAATTAACGGAGGGTATTTATGATTGTTGAGTTTGCTTTTATCTTATTTTTGTGCATGGTGTTAGAAATTTCACTGCAAAATTTATGGACTAAAAAAATGCACAAGCTAAAAATAGAGCAGGTTACTAAGGAGTACGGTCCATGCTGGCATGAAAAAACTAAGATGGGTACGCCGACAATGGGAGGCATCGTTTTCATTCCGGTGCTTCTCGTTGCTGTATGTATAATATTTTTTATCGACGAATCTCTTTCTTGTGGAAGAATGCTGCAAGTGGTCTCTTATCCCATTCTTGCGGCCGGAGTAGGGTTGCTTGATGATTGGCTGAAATACAGCAAACATTCCAGTGATGGGCTGAAGAGCATGCAAAAGTTGCTGCTGCAAGTTGTTGTCACTTTACCTTGGGCTTTTTGGATGGTTGAAGGTCCTTTTGAAATTTTACCTAATATTATTTTACCGACCTTACCATCAGTCTTTTTGGTTACTTTTATAGGCGTTGGTTTACAAAACGGTGTTAATGTAACAGATGGGCTCGACGGCTTAGCCTCGGGATGCGCCTTGATTTCATTTATCGGTGCGGCTCTTTTTATCGCTTCCGACCCTTTGATAGCTTTGGTCATAGCAGCTGCCTGCGGCATAGCGCTGGGGTTTCTGTGGCATAATGCGAATCCTGCCACTGTTTTTATGGGAGACGTTGGGGCACATTTTTTTGCCGGTTTATTGCTGGCGGTCTGCCTGGCTTCAAGTGCTTTAATAATGATTATTCCACTTTGTTTTCTTTTTGGCATCGAAATTTTATCTGTGTCGATTCAGATTTTTTCGATTAGATGCTTTAAGAAGAAGGTCTTTCTTATGAGCCCTATTCACCATCACTTTGAGATGCTTGGTTGGAAAGAGACTCAAATTGTTACGCGTTTCTGGATAATTCATATGGTCGGGATGACTGTTTGCGTATCACTGCTCTTTCTTCTTGTCCATTTGATTTAAATTTTTAAGGATTTTTGACCAGACAGGGGTTGTAGCAATGCTGAAAAAAGATGCTCTTAAGGGTAAGAAAATTTCTATCATTGGCGCTGGGGTAAGCGGCCGTGCATTGGCTGAACTGGCGGCAAAGCTCGGAGGTTCCGTATTCGTCTCTGATTCCAAGTCTATTGCCGCAGAAACAGAGGAGTTCTTCAGTTCGCTGGGGATCAGCTGGGAATCAAATGGAAACACAGCAAGAGCTCTTGATGCGGATATTTTGGTTGTCGGTTCGGGAATCCCGCCCAAAAATGAGATTGTCTCGGCTGCCAATGAAGCAGGAGTACCGGTGGTAGGAGAGCTTGACTTTGTCTATCCTTATCTTAATGGCACGATAATCGCCATTACCGGAAGTAACGGAAAAACCACCACAACGTCCATGACTGCTTATCTGCTGGAAAAAGCGGGATACAATGTTGCGCCCTGCGGTAATATCGGCAACCCGGCGGCAAAAATAGCTGAAGGTAAATATGATTTCATTGTTATGGAGCTGAGCAGTTTTCAACTATATTGGGCCAGCTCTTTCCGCTGTGATGTGGCGATTGTCTGCAATTTAGCTCCTGACCATATTGACTGGCATGGTTCGTATGAGAACTATGTGGACGCGAAGGCGAATATTATCAGATGCCTTAACGATGGCGGCGCGGCGATCTTCCAAGAACGAGACGCACTTAGTTTAAAAGTTTCCGGAGAAATGATCTTTCCCCTTTCATGGGGGAGTGCGGACAGCCATAAACACGGTATCTATATGGATGAAAAATCAGGTGCGGCTTGGCTGAACAATGGCGGCTGCTCTGATGTACATAAGCTTTTTGACTTTGATGACGTTAAGCTTCTCGGCACGCACAATTTGGAAAACACGGCGATGTCTGCTGCAGCTCTCGCTCTGTACGATATCAAGGCCGGCAAAGAGGATATTGCTTCCTATGTCCCGCCTAAACATCGCTGCGCCTTTGCTGGTGAAGCCAACTCGGTAAAGTTTGTTGATGATTCAAAGGGAACAAATGTAGCTGCGACCATTACTGCGATGAGTGCTCTTCCAGGGACGAAAGTAATCATTCTCGGAGGGCAGGGCAAGGGAGAGGACTATGCACCGCTTGCAGCTGCGGTTAAAAAGTATACTAAATCAGCAGTCATCATTGGTTCTGAGAAAGAAAAAATAGCTAAAGCTCTCGATGAAGCCGGATTTGAAAAATACGTAAGAGCTATTACGATGGAAGAAGCAGTTCGTGCGGCTTATGCCGCTGCATCGGCAGGAGACACTGTCCTGCTGTCACCTGCTTGTACAAGTTGGGACATGTACCCCAACTACGGCGCACGGGGCGATGATTTTTGTCTTGCTGCGAGAAAGATAATATCGGAGGAAGCTTAATACGTGGCTGACGGCGATAAACTGAAGGAATCCTCATACAGATACGGAGTGAATCCATTCCTGTGGGTAATACCGCTTGTATTGAGCGGTATAGGTATTCTGATGATTACCTCCACAACCAGCCCAAACTCCTTTCTTTCCACCGGTACGCCGTTTCAGATGGGAATGAAGCAATTTCAGTGGCTTGTTATAGCAATTACCGGCATGGTGACCATATATCTCATTCCGCTGAATTTTTGGTACAAGCACAGCGGTAAACTGTTGGTTATTACGTGGCTGATGTCATGGCTTCCCATTATCCCAGGAATCGGTGCTTCTGTTGGGGGGGCCCGTCGTTGGATACAGATCCCGGGATTATCAATATCTATTCAGCCGGGGGAGCTCTTGTGTTTGGCGATGGCTCTGCATTTGGCAAAACTTTTTTCACGCGAGGATAAAGACCCTCTAAAGGCGTTTATTGCCGTTATAACTTTGATGGTCATAGCTGTTGTGCCATTGCTTTCTCAGCCGGACCTCGGCACCACGATACTGATATTTTTAATTTCTATGGGCATGTATGTCGAAAGGGTTGGGTGGCGGCTGCCGATTATTTGCGGCGGCATTGGGATACTATCCCTTTCTCCGATTCTTATTTTTGGTGAAGCATACAGAATGAGGCGTGTCTCAGCCTTTTTAGACCCATGGTCTGATCCGCTCGACACCGGCTTTCAAGCCATACAAGGATTAATTGCCTTTTCCAACGGCGGCTTTTGGGGAACAGGCATGGGGCATGGTTTTCAAAAGCTGAACTACTTGCCTGCTGCTTATACAGACTTCATCTATGCGGCTATTGGTGAAGAGCTTGGTTTTGCCGGAACAGCGGGAGTACTCTTTCTATTTGGCTTTTGGGTTACTCAAGTAAGGGGCATCTATTATAAGTCAGATGATGTTTTTAAATCGGCTCTTACTTGGGGTGTGGTTTTGACCGTCATTCTTCCTTTGGCGATTAATGTTGCCGGAGTTACAAAAATGTTGCCGCTAACAGGTATGCCTCTGCCTTTTATTAGTTATGGAGGCACGTCTCTTTTGACTATGTGGTCAAGGGTCGGTCTTTTAATGAGACTTGAAAAAGAGTGCTCTTTGGAGGATGTCTAAATGAACAGCAATATTGTGCTTGTAGCCGGTGGGACGGGCGGGCATATCTGGCCTGCAGTTTCCTTCGGCAAGTGGATAGAAAATAATAAAGAGGGTGTCAATGTTAACTACATTTGTGGTTCGCGCCCTCTTGAGGCGGAAATATATAAATCAGCGGGGATTGTGCCTTTTGTGTTGGAGATGGATGGTTCTCCGCTTTCGGGGCGCTCCTGGGGGCAGCGTCTTGGACGTCTGCGCTCCCTCTTTTCTTCCTTTATAAGAGCACGCGGGTTCCTAAAAAAGAAGCAGCCTTGCGGGTGCGTTCTTTTCGCAGGCTATGTGTCTTTTCCAATGATTATGGCATGTAAATCCATGGGAATCCCTTTGGTTTTACATGAACAAAATGCTTATGCCGGCAAGGTTACGCGTATTGCGGCATGGCTGGGAATTAAAATCTTCACCGGTTGGGACAGCTGTCAAGCTTTAGCGAAGAGTGATTACCAGGCGGTTGGTGTGCCTGTTAGAGATTTTTTGAAACACAGCCCCAAAGAGGCTTGGGCAAAATTGAATGTCCCAGCTGACTTTCCAAATTCCCCAAGGGTTGTGGTCATGACGGGTTCTTTGGGCAGTCAGTCAATAAAGGAACTGATCGTAAAAGCAGCAGATGACGAGGCGTTTAAAGGTTGGACGTTTGTACTTCCTGCGCTTTCAGACTCTGTAGTTAAAATAAGAGACAATGTGTTCCTCTTACCTAAGATTTGGGATGCCTCTTTGCTTTTCGGCGTAGCCGACATGGCTGTAGTGAGAGCGGGAGGTTCAACACTGACAGAAGTGGGCACATTGGGGATTCCGGCAGTGATCATTCCTTGGAGGGGCGCTGCTGACGACCATCAGCGCTACAATGCCGCAGAATATGTAAAAAACAACATTGGAATTGTTGCTGATGATAATCAAAATTATGATAGCTTTAAGGATAAACTTTTGGAGCTCTACAGAACGAACAGGCAAAATGAGCAAAAATGTACGAATAAGTTGTACAATAATGTCAGTATAATTTGTGAAGATTTCTGGTTAGCACTCTCGCCTGAATTTGAAAGGAGCGCTTGTTGTGGCACTAAGCAGTGATATAGATCTCAAGACGAAAAGCATACACCTTATGGGTATTGGAGGAGCCGGAATGAGCGGCTTGGCGATACTCCTTAATCAGATAGGAGCAAAAGTTTCCGGGTGCGATATTTTGACGACCTCCTATATGAAAGAGCTGAAGAAAAATAATGTCCCCATTGCTATGCCCCATGACGCTAAACATATCGACGAGTTTATGCCTGATATCTTGGTGTATTCAAGCGCTATTCCCACAGATCACCCTGAGATTCTCAAAGCGTGGCAAAATGGGATATCCGTGGCTAGAAGGGCTGAGGTTTTAAGTTTGATCTTCAATGCCAGACGTGGCGTAGGCGTTGCCGGAACTCACGGCAAAACTACCACATCGTCAATGATTTCACTGATAGCGGAAATGTCCGGAGCTGACCCCACAATCGCCATTGGAGGCGAAATCTCTGATATCGGTACCAATGCCAAGTTGGGCAGGAGTGACTATATGGTTGCCGAGCTTGATGAAAGCGATCGTTCATTCGTCTATTTTCACCCCGAAATAGCCATAATTACCAATATAGACTGGGATCACCGTGATCATTACATGACCTTTAAATCGGTTACCGATGCTTTTGCGGAATTCCTCTCCAATATAAAAGAAAACGGCAAGGTAATTCTTTGCATGGAAGATGCGGGTATAAATACTTTACGTACTGAATACGGTATCGACAAAGAGTTTGTCACTTACGGCTGGGGAACCGGATGGGATTGGGGGGCTACAGAAGTAGTCCATAATGTCGGCGGGGGTGCCTCATACACATTAAATCATAAAGGCAAGCCTGTCGGGCGCATTAATCTAGCTGTGTCAGGAGAGCACAATGTGCTCAATTCTCTGGCTGCATGCGCAGCTTCCGTTGATATGGGTGTTTCTCTGGAAGATATCAAAAAGGCACTGGCTATTTTCAGCGGTGCTAAGCGCAGGCTGCAAAAGACTGGTGTTGTTGGTGATATCTTAATCTATGATGACTATGGACATCACCCGAACGAAATATACGCGACCCTTAGCACTGTGCGTAAAATATTTCCCGCAAGGAGACTGGTAGCGGTGTTTCAGCCTCACCGGTTCAGCCGCACGGCTGCTCTTTATAAAGAGTTTGCCGAGGCTTTGTCTTTTGCGGATAGGGCATTCATTCTGCCTATCTATGGTTCCGACGAGATGCCTATCGAAGGTGTCTCTTCGAAACTTATTTTCGACGCGGCTTCGGAGGATACCAGATCACACTACGAACTGTCTGGTGATTTTGATGATCTTGTAAAGTCCGTTTGTCAAACTGCGCGTAACGGGGATATTATTCTTACTGTCGGTGCCGGGAGTGTCGGCGCGCTTGGAAGAAAGATTTATGATACCTTGAAAGAGATGCATTCCCACACGGAGAAGGTTTAGGTTGCTTAACGATTATCCTCTAAAAAAACTTAATACCTGGGGTGTCGGCGGCAGCTGTTCAAAGTTTTTGGTGCCGGAGTCCTCTGCCGAGGCGGCGCTTTACATCTCGAGGGCGTTTGAAAGCGGAGAAAAGGTCTACGTTCTTGGCGGAGGCTCAAATGTTTTAATCAGTGACAGAAAGCTAGATGGACTGCTGATACATACAGCCGGACTTTGCGTTTTTAATATTAACAGAGAGTCAAGTACTGGTGCTACAGAAATCGAAATCGGCGGCGGTGTTGACGTAAGAAAACTTTTGGCTTTTGCGATAAAAAACAGGCTGGGCGGGCTAGAGTTTCTCACGGGAATTCCCGGCACGGTTGGTGTTGCTCTCTGGGGCAATGCAGGAGATTCTGGAGAGAGTTTTGCTCCTTATGTAAAATTTGCAGAGACAATTGAAAAAGACGGAAGCCTCAAGTTGATGCGAGGAGACGAGCTTTCGTGGCTCTATCGAACCTCCCCATGGAAAGATACTGAATCACTTTTGATGACAAAATGTATAATTGTATTAAAAGATTCAGATTACGGGGATATTTTAAGCCGCATAAGCCACTTTTCGCATCTGAAGAAGGGGCAGCCTCTCGGCAAAAAAACAGCAGGCTGTGTATTTAAAAACCCTTCCGAAACGAGTGCCGGTAAATTATTGGAGCAATCAGGCTGTAAGGAGTTGCGTGTTGGAGACGCAGTTGTCTCACGGCATCATGCTAATTTTATAGAGAACACGGGCAGTGCCAAGGCCGATGATATATATAAATTATGCGAGTTATGCCGAAAAAGGGTGCTGGCCCACTATAGTATAGAACTAGAATACGAGGTTCGTATGTTTGGTGACTTTGAAGAGAAAGACTAGAAAAAAGCTTAAATTTTGGGGAATAGTGCTTATTATGATGCTGGGAGTCCTTGTCGCAATTGAAAGCCGTTATGCTATATTTCGTATTAACGACATTCAGATCAGTGCGAACAGGATTGTACCTGATAATGCAATGTGGGGCATTACCACCGGTACAGAGGAAAAATTCTGGCCGGTTTACTGGATTGTAAGGGCAAAGCACGAAAGGTTGATAGAGGCTTATTTCCCCGTGGATATTACGATTAGGTTAGTTGGTTGGGGAAAGTTTTACGTCGATTGCGTGCCGATTGTTCCTGCGTATAAAATGTATTGGGGAGGAAAATATTGGTATGTATCTCCTTCAGGTAAAGTATGGCTGGCGACATTGGGCGAGAATAAATATATAGCTAGCGACAAGGCAGAAAAAATACCTGTCCTTTCATGGAGCAGCGACCGTCCTTCACCGGTGGACCTTTCAGTTCGCCGCGGCAATATTATGCCATCTAGTCTCCCTGTGACGAGAGTTAAAAAGTGGTATGAGAACATTGAACTTTTGGGCTGGAATAACCATGTCAAGTTCGTAAAAGCCGAAATCAGAGAGGGTTCTCCTGTGGTAAAACTGGTCTTTTCGAGACCTGACGGGGGAAACGGTACGGAGATAATGTTTGCAGATGAGCCGCTCCATTGGCATGAAGCTGGTCTTGCAGTAAAAAAACTTTATCCAGACTTAACAAAAGTTTCTCAAGAAATATTTATCGATACGACATATAAAGATAAAATTCTTGTGAAAAATAAGGTACAATAAACACACTATTATATCTCATGAGAAGAGGGGGCTATTTTCTTGTTTAAGAAAGCCTCAAGTTATGTGGCGGATAATGAACCTGAACTCTTGGCTGGCCTTGATTTGGGAACAAGCAAGGTAACAGTTGTGGTTGCGGAAAGAGAAAGCGATGGTGAAAGCGCGCAAATTATCGGAGTCGGACAGGCTCCTTCTAACGGAATCAGAAAAGGGCTGATCGTAAATTTGGATCAAGCTGTTAAATCTGTGCGCCAAGCCGTAAGTGACGCTCAGAATATGGTTGGGCAGGATATTAACGAAGTAACGGTATCTTTTGGCGGCGGTGACGTGACCAACATTCGTTCAAAAGGAATGGTTTCTCTCGGAAGAAGTCCAAGACCCGTTATGCAGCTTGACATTGAACGTGTTATTGAAGCGGCGCAGGCAGATGTTTCAGTTCCGGCAAACCAGAGTATTCTTCACACCATTCCGGTAGAATACTCCCTTGACGGCAACATCGGCATAGATGACCCATTGGGCATGACTGCGATGAGACTTGATATACAGCTGCAGAGCATCATAGTACCAACCGCCACCATACAAAACGTAATGAATTGCGTGGATAAGGCCGGCTTGGATGTTGCCGGACTGGTGATAAAACCGCTATCTGCAGCCCTTGGGGTACTCTCTCCGGAAGATGCATTGGCGGGAGCGGTTGCGATTGATATGGGCGGGGGCACAACCTCTGTAGCGGTTTTTTCTGATGGACGGCCTAAACATTTGGGGCTGCTTTCCGTTGGGGGAGATCACATCACCAATGATGTCGGCAGCGTGCTTAAACTGCCGCTAAATAAAGCAGAAGAGATAAAAAAACAAATCTCTGTCTTCACCCCTCCCGAAGATCCCGATGAGACTGTCGATTTTGTCTACAACTCGAGGAACTATTCTGTTTCCAGAATGGATCTGCACGAAATAATCAGATGCCGGCTTGAAGAACTGTGTGACACGTTGATTCGTCCGGAGATTAAAGCAGCGGGAATCAGCATGCTGCCAGCAGGTATAATCATCACCGGCGGAGTATCCAGAACAGAAGGACTGGACGCCCTTTTGCTCGATATGATGGATCTTCCTGCCAGGGCGGCAGCGCCGCTTGACGCCAACCGCATGCCCCCCGGGAGAAACACGCAGGAATATTCCTCCGCAGCGGGTATTATCAGGTATGTACTGGAAAAAGAGAGATATCCTCTTCGCTATCTCGATAACCAGATGATCGCCAAAAGCATGTCAGATAATTTGAGCCGACCTATTGTCCGTGAAGGAATCATTTCAATCGGCGGCAAAAATAATTCTGACGGCACTTCAGGCAAACGCTTGGATATTGTTGACAGCATAAAGGGAATATTTAAGGAACTGTTTTAATTAAATCCTCACATGTAATCAGGAGGCGTTATTATGAGCGATGTATCAGAAATTTTTCAGCTTGATAAATCAAACTATCCCACAAGAGAAGTAATTAAGGTCGTTGGTGTCGGGGG
>CAZFWP010000053.1:0-13729 GCA_964522805.1 uncultured Synergistaceae bacterium
AGCCGGAGGATCAGAAACCTGTATTTATCTATGTCGGACCTGTAGCCGACGGCGGCTACAACTACATGCACGATCTCGGCCGTAAGCTTATGGAAAAAGAAAACCCCGGAATAAAAAGCTCCATCGTTGAGTCTGTGCCGGAAGGCCCTGACGCAGAGCGCGTCATGGAGACAGCTATCCGCAAGGGTGCGAAAGTCATCTACGCCAACTCCTTCGGATTTATGGATCCCATGGTCAACGTCGCCAAAAAGTATCCCGATGTCTATTTCAACCACTGCTCGGGATATAAAACCGCCCCGAATATGAGCACCTACTTCGGCCGCATGTACCAGCCCCGCTACCTCTCAGGAATCGTCGCCGGCAAAGCCACCAAGAGCAACAACATCGGCTATGTCGCCGCTTATCCCATCCCCGAAGTTATCCGCGGCATCAACGCCTTCACCCTCGGAGTGCACAAGGTCAACCCCAAGGCAAAGGTAAAGGTTGTCTGGATCTATACATGGCACGACCCAGCGAAGGAGAAAGAGGCCACTAAGGCTCTATTTGACGCCAAGTGCGACACCATCGGCATGCACGCTGACACAGGCGGAGCACCTCAGGCCGCAGAAGAACTCGGCATGTGGGTTGTTGGCTACAACTTCCCCATGGATAAATACGCTCCCACACGCCACCTTGTCTCCCCCATCTGGAACTGGGGCAAGTACTATGACTATTCCGCCAAAGGCATCGCCAAGGGTACTTGGAAGTCTCAGCAGGTTTGGTGGAGCATGAAGGACGGCATGGTTGACCTTTCAAAGTTCGGCAAAGCTGTCAGTGCTGACACCAAAAAGCTGGTAGCCTCCGAAAAGCAGAGAATCACCAGCGGCAAATGGGACGTATTCACCGGCCCCATCAAAGGACAGGACGGAAAAGTGAAAGTCCCCGCAGGCAAGAAGCTCTCCGATGCCGATATGCTTTCAATGAGTTGGTTTGTTGAGGGCGTTGACGGCACAATCCCCAAATAAATCATTACGGCAAAACCCAAAAAATCCGCGAGAGGGAATTCCCTCTCGCGGATTTTTTTGTCGTTTGTTTTGTTTTTTGTGCCGTGATGATTTTATGCGGATAACTTTTATGGCTTATTTTTAATTTTGGGCTTTTTACCGCGTTTTCACGCCAAGATATTTTTTAGCTTCCCATTCCCGCCATCAGCATACCGATTTTTTCAATATCCGAAGCCTTCGGCGTTTCCACTGTGCCGCTGATTCTGCCTCGGTACATGACCGAGATTCTGTCTGCCAGCAGCGTCAGCTCGCTTAAGTCCTTTGATACGAGGATAATCGCCGCTCCCGCAGCGCGCGCCTCCAAAAGACGCTTGTGCACAAACTCCGCAGCGCCGATATCAAGCCCCCAGGTGGGCTGCACGGCAATGATTATTTTGGTGTTGTCGGATATTTCGCGGGACAGCATCAGCTTTTGCAGGTTGCCGCCGGAGAGGACGCGAACGGGCGCAAATAGCGCGGGGATAACCACGTCATAGTCCTTAACCTTCTGCGCGGCAAAGTCGGTGATATAGGCCCAATCCATAAAGAAGCCCCATTTGGACATCGGCGGGCCGTCATAGCCTTTGAGCGCCATGTTCTCAACCACGTTTAAGTTCGCCACCAGCCCGACGCCTTTTCTGTCTGCGGGAATGTAGCCAACGCCCTCTTTGATAAATTCGCGGGCTCCTAAGTCCGTAACCTCTTTGCCCTCAATGAAGACCGCACCGCTTTCGGGATTTCGCAGTCCTGCTAAAATTTCGCACAGTTCTTCCTGTCCATTGCCGTCAACTCCGGCTATGCCGTGAATTTCACCGCGGCAGACAGAGAGAGAGACCCCGTCCAACGCCTGCATACCACGTTCGTCTTTGATGCAAAGGCCGTCGCAGGCCATCATCAAACAGTCCTGCGGCACTCTTTTTTCAAAGAGAGGAATACCGTCAACGCTGTGCCCCACCATCATTTCCGCTATTTCTTCACGTGTGGTGTTGACGGCGCTCTTGGTAGCGATAAGCTCACCTTTGCGCAGTACGGTTAGGCGGTCGGATATCGCCATAATTTCTTCTATTTTATGGGAAATAAGCACAATGCCGTGACCGGCGGCGACCATGTTCTTCAAAGTCTTAAAGAGCTCGCGCGTCTCCTGCGGCGTTAAAACAGAGGTGGGCTCGTCCAACACCAGCACCTTTGTGCCGCGGTAGAGCATTTTTAAAATTTCCACCCGCTGCTGCTCGCCTATGGACAGCTCCCAAATTTTCTTTGTCGGGTCAACGTCCAGCCCATATTTTTGCGAAATTTCTTTGATGCGGGCAATGATTTCATTTTTGTTAATCACAAAGGGAAGCCCGCTCTGCCCCAAGACGATATTTTCCCACACAGTCAGCACCGGTACCAGCATAAAATGTTGGTGCACCATGCCGATGCCGTGTGCGATGGCGGCGCGGGGATTTTGGAGAACCACAGGGCTGCCGTCAACATAGATGCTGCCGCCGTCAGGCATATATATACCGGCGAGGCAGTTCATCAAAGTAGTCTTTCCGGCGCCGTTCTCGCCCAGCAGGCTGTGTACTTCTCCCTCATAGAGGTCAAAATCGACATTTTTATTGGCATATTGTCCATAAAAAAGCTTATCTATAGCGCGCATGGATATAAGCAGTTTTTTACCCTTTTCCATTTAAAAAGCCCCCCATATGCTCTAAATAATAACAGCAATTCCCCCTTGAGCCAATAGTTAACCAACAGATAATAATTTTTCCGCCGCACAATAACGCATAATTACCGCTAAACAAAAACAAAGCCGCCGAGTCTGACGCGGCATTGACATAAACCACCAACACCTGCCCTTTCGCCTAGCCGGAAGCGAAAAGAGCCGTTGGCACGCCAACTATCACTGTCGCCGTAATAAACAAAAACAATGTTCTGATTTTCATCAAATTCCCCCAACATCAACAGAGCCAATCTATAACAATTAATAATATTGCACTAAAGTGCCAATAGTACAGAAAGCACACATGAGGACGGCCTGGAGAGGAAAAAACAATAAAAAAGCACCGATGATGTATAATCGACACAATCCAAAACATAAAAAACTTTTTAGGGGGCTATTGTGAAATGTCTATTAAAGATGTATAATCGACACAATCCAAAACATAAAAAACTTTTTAGGGGGCTATTGTGAAATGTCTATTAAATTTGTGGTAATCATTCAATGCGATATCGCCAGAAAAAGATGCAGCGGCTTTGCCTGCACCAAATCCTTTTACCAAAAAGAGGACTTTTTTGAAAACTGCGGCTACGATGACAGCGTTCGCTACCTAGCTCTCACCTGCGGCGGCTGCAGCGGCACGACAATCGCCTCCTATCTGGAGCACTTCTCCAAAAAACTCGCCGCCAAAATGGGAATAAAAAAAGAAGAAGTGGCAGTGCACCTCTCCTCCTGCATGGTGACAGACAACTACCACCACGACCGCTGCCCGCACCTGGAATACATCAAATCCATCATCATCAAAAAAGGATTCAGCAACATCACCGACGGCACCTTCAAAAGCGAAAGCGCTACAGCCAAAAGAGCAGCAGGCATCTACAAAAACCACCCTCTGCAAAAATCACCAACAACCGAAACCCAGCCCCAATAACCACTCAAAAACTTTTGAGACGGCAAACGGCAAAAAACATTTAACGCCATTACAAAAATAAACGCTTAAATCCCTTGGCATTACAGGAGATTCAAGCGTTTTTGTTTTTTGCGAAAGTGAGTATTGTGGTGCGAACGTGAGTATTGTTTCACCGCACTGCAAGCCGCGACTGCCGTGGCTTGCAGTGAGCTCTTTGTTTTTGCGCTATTCACACCAAGGGCATTGGCCTGACAATTTTTGCCGGGATAAAAGTAAGAGCGTTTAAATCGACCGGCATTCTAAACCCCTCGAATTCGAGGGGTTTAGAATATGGGTTGGTTCGTTCTTTCGGCAAACCCTAAAATTGAAACACTGCCCTGCTGTTTTATTTCTTCTTTCGGAAAAATATCATCGGCACAAGAGCTATCAGAGCCGCGGCGGGGAAGGCGGCGTTGCAGCCTGAGCTGCCGCTGTCGTTTTGGGGAAGCGGCAGTTGGTTAACGTTATAAGCCAACTTCTGCACCGAGGGCAGCAGCAGGTAGTCGAGGAAGCTTTGCGCCGCAGCGGAGGTGTCATTTCTGGTGATCGCATAGAGATATCTTGAGACGGGATACTCCTTTGAGGGGCCTGCCGTCATATTTGTCGGATTGGTGACTTTAAGCACTTTGACCTCGCCAAGCTTCGTATCCGTCGGCCGTCTGTCTTTGTCAGGCTGTAGAACATAGAACATGCTGTCATAGCATATGGACCATTTGTGATCATCAGAGGCAACGTTTTTCATCGCATTGCTTTTGGAGATTTCGATGACCTTCTCTCCTTGTGCTTTCCCTTGGAGAACAACCTTTTTCCACACAGGAAGCTTTCCGTCTTTTTCGTCAGTGATGTACACTTCGATCTCGTGGTTTAAGGTTTTATCCAGAGATTTCCAGTTTGTTATCTCACCGGTATAAATTTTATGCAGTTCTTCCAGCGTAATGCTCTTTAGCGGATTATCTTTGTGTATGATCGGCGGAATGGCGTCTACGACAAAGGGTTTTTCAGAAAAAACAACACCTTTGGCACGGGCGTCGGCAAGGTCTTTGCTCACGTCCTGATTATCAAGGTCTGCCAGACACCATGTGGAGAGTGCGATATCACAGCTTATTTGTTTTGCTAAGTTGCTGATGGCGACATTTTTATTAACACTTATCGTACCTATTTTTGTAATTTGGTACACATCGCTGCTCTTGGGATAGACTTTATTTGCTTCCACCGGGAAGTATCCCGCTACATCGGAACCTTGGAAATATACTGCTGCATTTGCTGCTCCTGCTGCTATTGTTACGCTTAATATCGCCAGCAATACCAATCTTGACAGTCTTTTCATTATCTCAGCACTCCTTGTTCTCTGTGTTTTATCGGGGAATCCTTTAAAGGCTGGCTATAGCACATAGGCGGCCTTGTTTTAACCATATGCTCTCTTGAGTCAGCAAAAGTCGTGCATATCACGCGGTTTAGCAATATCTGACTATCCCTCCTTCAGACTGCGGGTTTGTATTGGTGGAACATGCCGATAACATTGCGTGAAGGAGAGAATGAGGCTGTCGTGATAAGCCCCCCTTTCCGCAATGGGAGACAGGGTCGTTTCCAACCCTGCCCTAACGTTCGCTCTTCATGGCTGCGGCTTTAGAATAAGCGACTTCAGGGAGTTACCTATATTAGTATGTATAAGATATTTTATACTATCGTTTGCTTTTTTAGGAGTTTTTTGTTTTAATCCCGGATTTTGTTTTATTTTGTTATATTCTTATCAAAAATAACAACGGCAATATATAAGTAATATATTATGAAAAGCACATCAATGGAGCACAACTGCATGAGATGCTGCGTGACGAAAGCGGCAGTGACACAATGTCAAAGAAGGTGTTGATCTAAACCTTACAAACCAAAGCGTAAGAACAGACGCCTCCCATGCGCTTTGGCTTGTGCGGCTGCTTGGCTTTTAGCCTTTGGGGGCGGGGCGGAGGAGAATTGTTTCCGGGTGTTCGGGGGCTTTAAAGCCGCATTTTTCTGCCGCCGCTTTGGCTTCGGGGTCGATTATCAGCCATTTTTGTACCGAGGCAAGGTCGCGCGAGCTGATTATTTCGTTAATCAACGCCGCGGCGATTTCTTCTTGGGCGTACCCCTTTTCCACGCAGATATCGGTGATGCAGGCAATGCTTACGGCATCGGAGAGGGCGCGGGCATAGGCTATCTGCACGCCCTCCGCATCAAAAGCGCCGACAACCGCTTCTGAGTGAAGCGCGCCTTTCATTACGCTCTCTTTGCTGACCTCTTTCCCCGCTGAGGTCAGCAGTTCGGTTATTTTGTTAAAGTTCATCTTCGTTACGCCGCTTTTTATGGTGAAGTCCATCTCCGTCGCTCTCCTTATTATTTATGCTTATGACATGCTTCTGCTTCTATCTGAGCTTAGCTCAAAATAACGCTTTTAAACAAAAAATTCAATACCCACCCAGGCAATGGCGCGCCAAGCGCGCCGAGCCCCCCGCCCCCACACAAACTCAAAATCGAGCGCTAGACGTGCCAATAACGAAGCAACCCGGTGTGGGAATCCCGCAGACGTATATACATACGTCGAGGACATTCCCACGCCGGGTTGCAAAGTTAGTGGTGCGTATAGCGCTCGATTTTCGGTGGTTGCGAAGTTAGTAGCGCATATAGCGCTCGATTTTCCCCTAACAATTATAGTTAATAGCCATTATAATAGACTCTAAGATGGTGATAAATTTTCGGGGGTGCATATTTTATGAAAAAACGCAGAGGTTTTACTCTTATTGAAATCATGGTCGTTGTTGTCATTATCGGCTTGCTTTCCGCTCTTGTGGGGCCAAGGCTGATGGGGCAGAGCGATGACGCCAAGCGTAAAACCACTTTTACTCAAATTGCCCAGCTTGAGCAGGTTCTGGGGCTTTTCCAGCTTGATAACGGCTTTTACCCAACTACCAATCAGGGGCTGGAAGCGTTGGTAAAGCAGCCGACGACACCGCCAGAAGCTTTGAATTATAAAAGCGGCGGCTATATGAAGAAGGTTCCCAAAGATGCTTGGGGACGTGATTTTATTTATGAATGCCCCGGCGAGCACGGAGATTTTGATATTATCTCTTATGGCTCAGACGGGCAGGAAGGCGGCAGCGGCAACGCGGCGGATATTACCAATTGGGAGTAGCAGCGGCTCTTATTTTTGTTGAAAGGCAGTGATTTTATGTCAAAGGTTGAGAAGATTCTGCGGGCGATAAAGAATGACCTTCTTCCTGTCACAGCAGCCGGAGTTGCTGCGGGAAATCATGTTTTCGGCGGTCTCGTGCTTGATGCGGTGACACTTGAGACTGTCATAGCAGGCTCTAATAACAGACAGGAGAATCCCATTTATCACGGCGAAATAGACACCATTCAAAAGTTTTTCGCTTTGGAAGAGCGTCCTGCGCCTCAGGACTGCATTTTTGTGGCAAGCCATGACCCCTGTTCGATGTGTATTTCTGCCATCGCCTGGGCAGGGTTTAGAGAGATATGGGTGCTTTTTGGCTATGAAGATGTAGCGAAGGATTTTGATATGCCGGTGGATTTGATGATGTATAAGGAGGTCTTCTGCGCTGACGGGGCAAAGGCTGAGAACGCCTTCTTCAGTAAGTACAGCATCAAGCGCGAAGCCGCCAAGGAGATAAATTCTGAAGAACTTGCAGACGAAATTACTGCTTTAGCAAGGGCGTATGGAGAGTTTAAGGTTTCCGATTTCGATTATCCTGGAATGTAGAGTCCGGAGCCGATGAGATAGTATCTTTTCGGCTCTTTTTGTATATTTTATATATTATGAGTACCTGTCTTGGGGGTGGCGTAAATGTTTTGGCATATTGACGCTGATTTTGTTGCCCTTGCGATTATTTTTATTGTTTTTACGGATATTGTTATTAACAAGGCCTTTTCCTCGCCTCATTGGCAGGATAAGATTTTTGCTGTTGTGGCTTTGTCCTCTTTTTTCCTCACTTTAGTCGATATTGTTTCCTCAGCTGTGATGATGATGCCCAATGTTAACTGGTGGACTTATCAGCTTATTCTTACTTTTTATTTTATTACAGCACCTCTTTCATGTATTATGTGGCTTATTTATACTCATTCTTTTTCAAGACCAAAACCAGTAAAACAGGAGCTTTATCTTTATTTTCTTATGTCCCTGCCATATTTAGTTTATACGATGGCGGCGATAACAAACCCATGGAGCGGCTTTATTTTTCATCTGGGGCCGAAACTGGAATATTCCAGAGGCAACGGCTACGCTTGGATCATTATCCTTTATTATTTTTATATGTTTTTTACCACAGCATCGGTGGTACGCAACAGGCACACACTTGGGCGCGCAAAGACCTTTCTGCTGCTGCTTTTTCCGCTGATTACCGCAATAGCGTTCTATTGTCAGTCCTATCTTTTCCCTGGCTATCTTTTAATCTGTCCGTCATACGCCTGCATTTTGCTGACTTCGCACTTACTGCTGCAAAACACCAGGAGAAAGACAGATCCTCTTACGGGGCTGCCTAACAGAAACGCACTGATTAATGAGCTTGAGGAGAGAGAAAACAGCAGCCGTACTTTGATAATGCTTTCGATAAACGACTTTAGCTTTGTCAATGAAAGGTATGGCAATGTTTTAGGCGATAACCTTTTAAAGGAAATAGCCGGAGAATTGAAGGCCATTTCCCTCAACAATAATGTCTACCGTTCAAGCGGAGATGAGTTTCTTTTGATGTTTAAGGATAAATCCCCCAAGCAGGCAGAAGATGCGCTGGAGGCACTCAAGAAACGCTTTGAGAACCATTGGAGCATCAGCGGTGCGAAGCTGACTTTGGTTTTGAGCATTGGTGTCGTCTCTTTGCCTCTGCCGCAGGACAGCCGCATCGACCCCCTTTCAGCTCTCGAACTGGCTGTACGAGAAGGAAAGCAGAAAAACAGCACTTCCGTAACTTACTATGATTCAGCTCTTTCCGGAAAGTACAACAGACAGAGGCAGGTCTTAGCGGCTGTACGGGAGGGTCTTGCCGAAAAACGTTTTAAGACTTATTTTCAGCCAATATATAATGTTGATACTAAGCGCTTTGACCGTGCGGAAGCTCTTTGCCGCCTCTGCGACCCTAAGCTGTCTTGGATATCTCCGGAAGAATTTATCCCCATCGCCGAAGAGAGCGAATATGTCAATGAGATAACCTACATCGTGCTGGAGGACTCCTGCCGCATGGCGCGTGAGCTGCATGACCAGGGAGCTGAAACCGTTATTCATGTCAATTTGTCTGCGGAAAATTTCCTCCAGGCGGATTTTAAGGAGAAAGTTTTAGCTATCCTCGGCAAATATAAAGTTCCCCCATCGCTGATAACTTTGGAAATAACCGAGCATTTGCTTTTACTGCGCGATAAATCAGCCGAAACAGTGCTGCGCGAACTTGCAGAAAAAGGGGTCACATTTGCCATTGATGACTACGGCACCGGGTATTCTAACTTGACATATTTGGCTAACATACCGGCTGCTATTGTTAAGTTGGATAAGAGCATTCTCAAAATCAGCAAAGACGGCGGTAACTTTGTCCTTTCCTTGATGGAGATGATGAATAAAATAAAAAAGACCGTCATCGCTGAAGGAGTGGAGACAGAGGCTCAGGCGGAATTGGCAAAAATGGCAGGCTGCGGGCACATCCAGGGCTACTACTACGCCATTCCCATGGAAGAGTCGGAGTTTGAAAATTTTGCGGTAAACCACTGTCTTGATATTTGGTGTGAAAATATTAATCAGTGGGAGCAAAAAGAAAATATAGCAGAGAGCATCTCAGATAAATAGAGCACTTAAGGTAAAAATATTGTAAAATATATCAATTGTGCCCGGCAAACCGGGGCGAAACATAACGATTGCACTTATGAGTGAGAGGATGATAGATATATGTGCGGAATCATGGGATATATCGGAGACAGAGAGACTACCAAAGTCATTCTCGAAGGACTCGCGAAACATGAATATAGGGGATACGACTCAGCAGGCATTGCCGTTATTAAAGACGGCAAAATCTCCGAACTGAGAACCACCGGCAGGGTCTTCCAGCTGGCGGAGAAGGTGGCTGCGGAACACTTTACCGGCGACTTCGGCATCGGGCACACCAGATGGGCCACTCACGGCGGGGTTACGGAAAACAACGCGCACCCGCACATGAGCAGCGACAACAACGTCGTTCTTGTACATAACGGCATCATCGAAAACGCACGTGAAATCAGAGCCGAACTGGAAGCGCAGGGAATCAAATTCCATACTGAAACCGACACCGAGTCTGCGGTGCAATACCTGGGCTGGGTCTACAACGGCGACCCCAAAGAGGCCATTGTCAAGCTGACCCGCCGCATCCGCGGCGCTTTTGCCCTGGTGATTATGTTCCGCGACCGCAACAACGAGATCTGGGTGGCGCGCAAAGGTTCACCCCTCGTTGTGGGACATGCGGGAAACGAAGGCTTCTGCGCCTCCGACCCCACCGCGCTCTTGGAATTCACCAGAGACGTCTGGTTTATGGACGATGACGAAATGGCGCGCATCACTAAAGAGGACTGTATCTTCTTCGACTTTGAAGGACGCGAACACGAGAAAAAATCCATGCACCTCGACTGGGATGCTGCCATGACCAGCCGCGGCAAATATCCTCACTTTATGCTTAAGGAAATACACGAACAGCCCGACGTAGTCGCTCACAGCCTTTTGGGGCGCGTCGCCAACGGTGAGGTAGACCTCTCACATGAACTTAGCTGGACTGCCGAACAGATTGCCGGCTGGAAAAAAATCCACTTTGTGGCCTGCGGCACCTCACACTATGCCACCATTGTCGCAGCTCACATTATGGAAACACTGGGAAACTTTGAAATCCGCACCGAAGTGGCCTCAGAATACCGCTATAGAAATATCCCCATAGGCCCCGACACCTTGGCTATATTCGTGTCGCAGTCCGGCGAAACGGCAGACACACTGCACGCCGCACGCCTGGCAAAAGCCAAGGGCGCAAAATGCCTGGTAATCACCAACGTGCGCAGCTCTACAATTCACCGCGAAGTGGGAGACGCGCTCATCACCCCTGCCGGCCCGGAAATCGGCGTTGCCGCCACAAAGACCTTCACGGCGCAGATAACCGTACTGACACTGCTTGGTATGTATCTGGCAAAGATGCGCGGCGAACTTTCGCCGGAGACGGAAAAACGCCTTACCACCGCGCTGATGGACATTCCCTCAAAGCTCGCCTCGATACTGACTCAGGAAAAAGCCATTGAGCAGACTGCCCGCAACTTCGCCGACGCCCGAGGCTTCTTCTTCATCGGCAGAGGGCTGGCCTATCCGCCGGCACTCGAAGGCGCTCTCAAACTGAAGGAAATCTCCTACCTCCATGCCGAAGCCTACCCTGCGGGAGAGATGAAGCACGGCCCGATCGCCCTGCTGGATAAAGAGCTTCCCGTAGTCGCCCTCGTACCCCAAGGCGAACTTTGGGAAAAAACCATCTCCAACATCGAAGAATCAATGGCGCGCAAATCTCCCATCATCGCCATTGCTACAGAGGGAGACAGTGAAATCTCCCACTACTCCGAAAACGTCATCTACACCCCTAAGACCGAGCCGGAGCTATTTCCCTTCATCGCCGTAGTGCCGCTGCAGCTCTTCGCCTACTACGTGGCAAGACAGCGAGGCTGCGACATAGACATGCCGAGAAACTTGGCAAAATCCGTGACGGTAGAATAAAATCGCGCGGAAAATACACGGAAAAACAAAAGATTAAAATCATACGAACGCGGCAAAACAAAAGGTCAAGGGGCGAAAATGAGCCGCTTGACCTTTTTCGCTGCCCATGCGAAAACACGCCTCACCGCGCCTTCGCACAACGTAACAATGCCATGGGTGCTTCATAAAAGTGAAAGCGGCGCAAGATATTTATAATATTAACCAACGCCAAAACAGAATTATAATCGGCAGCCGCACATAGCTGTTCAAACTGCGAAAAGAGCTGCCATGACTTGATATCGCCATAGTCGTTTTGAGAAAAGACGCCTCATTGCGCCTGCTAAAGTCACCCGACACACATTATGGAACAACTTTTTCCGTAATCCGCACAGCGCAAAAGTGAACGTAAATAGGATACAATTACACCACTATAAATAACGGAGGTAACTTTATGAGAAAACTACTCTGCGCCCTTATGCTCCTCGTCCTCGTAGCTATGCCCTCTTACGCCAAACCGACAGCCGATGAATACAGGAACAAGGACTACAACATCGCCGACATAAAAACTGTTTTAATTCTACCCGTGCTCTATGAAGTCAAAATTCCCGAAAGCGAGGCCTTCTTTGACGAAAAGGTCTCTCAAAAATGGCGTGACCTCACAGACCCGGCAAAATCCAAATTCTCCTTCCTCGCCAAAACACCGGAAGATATTGTCAAAAGAGACCAATTCGTCAAAGGCATCGCCTCAGAGGACAAACTCAGCCCCATAAAAACAGCGGAAAAAGCACTCTCATTGGCAGACCAATACACTGACGCCATCTTGCGCGCCATAGTCACCGACGTGCGCTCTCAAGTCACCCACCACCCCGAAGAAGTCACCTGGGAATCACGCTGGGAAGACAAAGATGTCTGGGTATACGACCACTGGGAGACCCGACGTGTGGAAAAACGCTACCAGAGAATCAAGCCAGCCTGGGACGAAACCACCAGCATCGGCACAGTAAAAATCGAGCTCCGTGACGCTAAAGACAACACCCTCATCTATGGCTCCGTCGTCAAAGCCGTCACCGGAGAAGGACTCTTCAGCGATGCGCCCACACTCACCACACACATCTGCAACATCTTAGAAAACGCCGCCAAAAGGATCCCGGTAAAATAATGAAAATCATTGATGCGCACGCCCACATCTATCCGCCGGAGCTGCGCCGTGACCAAGAAAAAATCGCCGCCAAAGAGAGGTGGTTTGACATCCTCTCCCACTCCTCCGTCAACAAATGGGGCACTGCCGACGAACTCGTGGCGGCAATGGACGAAAACGGCGTACAAAGCACATATGCCACCACCTTCGCCTTTCACGACCAGGGCCTATGCCGGGAAATGAACGACTACGTGCTCGATGCCGCCAAACGCTACCCCGGACGCATACTGCCGATGGCGGTAGTCTCCCCAAACCGCCCCGGAGCCGCAGCCGAAATTGCCCGCTGCGCCGAGGCAGGAGCCGTTGGCATAGGGGAACTCTTCCCTGACGGACAGAACCTCGACCTCAAAGACACCATGCACACATGGCGCCTCGTTGCGGCCTGCGCGGAACACAAACTCTTCATCATGTTTCACACGGCAGAGCAGGCGGGACACCAATACCCCGGCAAAGGAGCCGTAGGAGCCACAGACGCAGCCAAATTCTGCTACAACCACCCCGAAGCCCACGTCATCTTTGCCCACTTTGGCGCCGGACTATGGGCCTTTGAAGCCATGCCGGAAATGAAAATGATCCTGGCAAACGCCCGCTACGACACTGCCGCCATGCCTTGGCTCTACCAAGAACAAATCATCGACGCCATCTTCGCCATCGGAGCCGGGGATAAACTCCTCTTCGGCACCGACTGGCCGATACTGAGCGTTCCCAGATACCAAAAAATCCTCGCCCGCACCAAACTAACCGAAGAAGAAAAAAACCGCCTCCTCTTCCAAAACGCCCAAAACTTCCTCACCGACACCCAAAACTAACCGCCCCCAAAAGGGGCGTTTTTTCATCCCCTCACGCCCTACGCCCTGCGACGATGGCGCACCAAGCGCGCCAAGCCCCCGCCCACACGCCCCGCGGCAATGGCGCGCCAAGCGCGCCGAGCTCTCCGCCCACACGCCCCGCGGCAATGGCGCGCCAAGCGCGCCGAGCTCTCCGCCCCTCGCACAAACTCAAAATCGAGCGCTAGACGTGCCAATAACGAAGCAACCCGGTGTGGGAATCCCGCAGACGTATATACATACGTCGAGGACATTCCCACACCGGGTTGCGAAGTTAGTGGTGCGTATAGCGCTCGATTTTCGGTGGT
>CAZFWP010000054.1:0-13576 GCA_964522805.1 uncultured Synergistaceae bacterium
CAATCCATAGGACTCAGAAGCAGTAATAGATATATTAAAAAATAATGTAAGATAATTTAAGAGATTTTAAAGAGGAACTGAGAGCAGAAGGTCGAAACAGTTATGAAGGTACGATTAGACAATGTCCCCAATAGATTTAATAAAAGGTTTAATTGATAGTCAATACAGCATCTTTAATGCACAATAAAAATACAACAAAAAAATTCTTGATGTCTTATGCTTATATTTTTACTATTTTGTAAATATTGTTCATTTAAAATCTTGTTTTGACAAAAACACCCGCCGCGCTGTTTCTTGCGGGCGGGTGTTTTGAAAAGCTGAAAAAGCGACAGCGCAAAAGCGCTCTGCCTGATTAACGCTTTGAGAACTGCTTGTTCGCTCTGGCTCCCTTGAGTCCGACCTTCTTACGCTCGACCATTCTGGAGTCGCGGGTAAGAAGTCCGGCTTTTTTAAGCGCCGGGCGGGCTGCGGGATACATCTTAAGAATCGCTCTCGCTACGCCGAGACGGATTGCTCCGGCCTGACCGGTTAGACCGCCGCCGTGAGCATTGACGAATACATCGATTTTTCCCTCAACGCCTGCCGCTGCAAGTGCCGCTATTGCCTGTGAAGACCAGTAGTAACGGGGAAGGTAATCTTTGACTTCGCGATTGTTAATGAGGAATTTGCCTTCGCCTTCGCAGATGCGAACACGGGCGATTGCATTCTTTCTTCTGCCTGTACCCCAGATGAAGGCTGCAGGGGCCGCTGCTTCTGTTTTCTTTGCCATTTTAATCCACCCCTATCCTTAATCTATCTGCTCTGGCTTCTGAGCCTCGTGGGGATGGCTCGGGCCTGCATAAACCTTAAGTTTGCGGTACATGTCGCGTCCAAGTTTTGTCTTGGGAAGCATTCCCCAGACAACTCTTTCAATCAGACGTTCGGGACGGCGCTCAAGAACCTGCTGATATGTGAGTGTCTTCAGTCCGCCGGGATATCCGCTATATGTGGATATAGTTGACTGAATAAGCTTCTTGCCTGTGAGAGCAATCTTATCAGCGTTGATGACCACAACAAAGTCACCTGTGTCAACGTGAGGTGTGTATGTGGGCTTGTGCTTTCCCGCAAGAATACGGGCTACCTGTACTGCAAGGCGGCCGAGGTGTTTGTCTGTCGCGTCGATTACATACCATTTACGCTCTACTGTTTCACCTTTGGCCATGAACGAACGTGTGCCGAGCATGGATCTTCCTCCTTAGAAAAAACGTGGTTCTTAATTTTTTAGTTTAGTTTTATTTCTTAAAGCGGCTCTTCCGGTTCCTGTCAAACGTGGCATTTGTACGAATTATTCCGTACCATCTGCAGGACGCGATCTGTTGACGTGGGGGAAAACAGACAGCGGGTCTAGAGTACGCGTTCAAGCCTTGGGTTAGGCACTATTCCCGGCAAACGCCCGCGTTTGGCTACAGGTTTGCCGTCTACCATTTTGATGTCCATCGTCATATCACGCGGCGTTCCCTGCGTGATATAGCTGCCGACGCCATAGACACTGGCTCCGGCCTCGTTCATTACTTTTATGCGCTCCGGCGTAAGTCCGCCGGTGGCAATGACTTGTACTTTTTCAAAGCCAGCTACATCAAGACGCCAGCGTATTTCACGCACCAGATCGGGTGTGACGCCGCCGCGCTCGCCCGGTGTGTCCAGCCTGATACCGGAGAGTTTGGCACCGAGGCACTCAGCAACTCTCATAGTCTCTTCTGCTTCATCTTTAAAGGTGTCCACCAGCACAATTCTCGGTTCCTCTGCCGGCATTTGTTCGTCATATACTTTCGCGAGCTTAACAGTGTCACCCATCAGCAATATCGCCGCATGGGGAACTGTACCTTTTGGCTCCTCGCCGCAAAGCTTAGCGGCAAGAATGCAGCTCATCGCGCTGCAGCCGGCGATTTTAGCCGCCCGTTCCATAACAGGAGCAATCGCAGGATGCACATGACGTGCGCCGAAGCAGAGCACATTGCGCCCTTCAGCGGCTTCAACACATTCTCTGGCGGCTGTGGCCCAGCCGGTGGAAGAGGCCAGCATTCCCAGAAGAACAGTCTCGTACATGCCAAATGATTCATATGTTCCTGTTATTCTCATGAGAACTTCTTTGGCGGCAAAGGTGCTGCCCTCTTTGAGGCTCTCGACCTGAGGCGGGTTGGGCAGAGTGCGGAACAGGCGCAGAACTTCCTCCGCTCCGGCGAAAACACCGCTCTTCCTGGCAAATACCTCCGCAACCACTGGGGTCTCTAAAAGTCCGGCGGCACGCAAGACATCTCTCGTTTTGAGAAAGTAGATGTCTGTTGTCCAACCGGTAAGTATCTCCTCATGTGTCGCTGAGAGGAGACGGTCTTTTATCGGCAAGAACAAATCAATATCTTTTTGGCTGTCTAAACGTTTTAGAGGCATTTCAGCTTCCGGCCCTATCTAATAACGACCTGTAGGACAGAAAGAATCATGAAAGCAACCATCAGCCCCGACGTAATTTTTGTCAGTGATGACATGCGCTGCCATGTGCCGCTGTTATCAGCCTGTGTGCCGCCGCCTCCGAATGATCCGGTGAAGCCACCGCTCTTTCTGTGCTGCATCATTATTACACCGATAAGGGCAAAGCTTACAAGTAAGTGAAGAACTCCAAGAAGGATTTTCACAAACCCACCTCCAGAATTTTAGTCTTTAGCTTAATTGGGATTTTCATCCTCTTTAGGCTGAGAATTATCTATAGTGCGTACAGTAGAGTATTGTATCACATGCATAAGCTTTTCGGCTATACCTTTTATTGCAAGAGCCCGATGAGAAATTTTTTTCTTAACTTCATCGCCCAGCTCGACAAACGTTTTGTCATAGCCGGTGGGGATAAAAATAGGGTCATAGCCGAAGCCGGACATCCCCGCCGCCTTTAATGCAATCGTTCCAGGACAGCATCTTTCGCAGACCAGAGGCTCTTCTTTGCCGGGAAAGACAACTGCGATACATGAAACAAATCTGGCATTGCGGTTTTTTTTGTCTTTCATCTGCTGCAGAAGCCATGCGGTTCTATCTGCGTCACTGCCGGGAATTATTCTTGCGGAGTGTACCCCGGGAACGCCGCCCAAAACCTCTACTTCAAGCCCGCTGTCGTCCGACATTGACGGCAGAGCTACAGCTTCCGCCCAGCCTCGTGCTTTGAGCAGAGCATTTTCACGGTAGGTATCCCCCGTCTCTTCAATTTCCGGCGGGTTTTCAAAGTCACCGCCAAAGAGCAGTTCTATGCCCAAAGGGAGGAATTCTTCTTTCATTTCACGGTATTTATTTTTGTTGCCGCTCGCAAGTACTATCTTCATTTTGTCTCCTTATTGTTAAAAGAGTTTTTACGGGACATCTTTTCATCTAATAGCATCAAAAATTATTTTTTCTTCATCTGTCAAATTCAAGGTGTCTTTTTGTATTTTATGTATCTCTCTGATGCCGATCCAACCCAGAGCGACTATTTCATCAAGTTCTGCCCGCGAGAAGACTCCTCCCTCGCCTGTCCCCTGGAGTTCCACGAAATCGCCTGATGAGGTCATGATTAGGTTGGCATCTACTTCCGCCTGAGAATCTTCCTCGTAACATAAGTCCAAGGCGGTTTCGCCGTTAATTTTTCCTATGCTGACAGCCCCTATTTGCGCCTTAAGCGGCAATTCGTCGATTTTTTCGTTTGTCGTAAGCCAGCGCAGAGCTTCTGTCAGAGCTACAAAACCTGCGGAGATTGAGGCGGTTCTTGTTCCCCCATCAGCCTGTATCACATCACAGTCGATGAGGATACTTCTCTCCCCCAGCTTTTCCATGTCAATAGCGGCGCGCAAAGAGCGTCCGATCAGCCGCTGTATCTCGCTGCCCCTGCCGTTGAGTTTGCCCTTGCTGACATCGCGCTGCATTCTCTGGTGCGTAGAGCGGGGAAGCATGGAATATTCTGCCGTTACCCAGCCTTTGCCGCTGCCTCTCATGAAGGGAGGTACTTTTTCTTCTACAGAGGCGGTGCAAAGCACATGAGTGTTTCCCCATTTAATAAAAGCGGAGCCTTCGGCATATCTGTTGTATGCACGTTCAATAGTGATAGGGCGAAGCTCTGAGAGCTCCCTTCCGTCAATTCTGCATATACCCATTTTATTCTGTTTTCCCCCACGGTTTTGTTAGGTCTACGGGAGCTGTCTCTTTAGATTCCTTGCCATCAATAAAAAACTTTATCTGTTTGACCGGAGAAAAATTTTCCGCCGCCGTTTTTGTCATGCCGCTTAGTATTTGAGAAGCCTTAGCCGCACCCTGCTTTTTTAAAGACGAGAGGAAGGGCTGGTTCATATCTAGAAACATTATTTCGCCGCTGATAAACACATTGGCTATTTTAGCAGAGCTATCAAGCATATTCGTCTCTTTCAGCCCGTCAACATACATTGACAACACTTTCGCTGCGTCAGCTTCAATCGTGCCTTTGGTGATATCTATCCCGCGCTTGGTGTATTTGCCGTTATCGGGAAGGTAGATGGTGTATCCTGAGGTGATCGTCTCTCCCTGGGGGCTGGCCGCTTCCATCTGCTTCACCTCGGAGGGGCTGACGATAACATCTCCTACTCTGGTACCACCGCGCCTATCGGCCCAATTAAAGATGAAGTTCGCGCCCAAATAACCACAGGCGAAAAACACTGCCAGTAAAGCCCCCCAAGCAAAAACCCTTACTAGAAGAGGCGCTTTTTTACCTGGATCATCTTCCTCATCATCTTCATATTCGGGAATGGGGCGTTTTTTCATCACGTGTCTGACAGCAATATCCTCGTCGTCGTCACGCAAAGGACGGCGCGGAGAGAACATTGGACGTGCCTCTTCCCTATGTTCCTCATCTTTTTCCGCACCGTAGGTACGCACAACTTTGCGGCGTACAGTGGGTTCGTCAAGGTTCGTCTTGCGCTTTTCGCCTACAACAAAGTGGCGCGTTCTCTCTTCCGGATCCCTCATCGCATTTTCCTCCTGCTTCCCGTCTATCGGGCCACCACGGGGTGTTCTTTAATATAGGACACAATGCCGCTTGCAAAGCTGGCACACAGCGTGTCAAGATAGTTCTGGGTCATTAGTTTGCGCGCCTCTCCGGCGTCAGTAAGGTATCCCATTTCGATAAGAACAGCAGGCATGCCCGCACCTCTTAAAACAAAAAATGGTGCCTGCCCCACTTTACGCATAGGAAGCCCGCTGCTCTTCGCCGATTTGTGAAGAACTTCAGCAAGGTTGGTGCTTTCGTTTATTTTGTCGTTTTGCTGCATGTCACCCAATATTTTCAGCAGCAGCTTAGTCTTTTTGTCCGAGCGCTGTTCCGCATCGGCATGGGAATCTCCGCCGCTGATTTCTTTGTTTTCATATATAGCCAACTGCATCGCATCTCTGTCAGACGGCAAAGCCATGATGTAGAATTCAAGCCCGGCAGCACGCTTTCCCTTGGGCATCGCATTGCAGTGCATACTGATAAATACGTCAGCTTTGTTGTCATTTGCGAAAGCAGTTCTTTCTTTAAGCTTCAGGTAGACGTCTGTCTTTCTGCTGTAGCGCACATCTACACCATAGCTTGAAAGTATGCGCCCCAAGGTGTGCACTGCTTTGAGATTGATGTCTTTCTCTCTGGCTCCATTCGCGCCCGCGCCGGGGTCATGACCGCCATGACCTGCGTCAAGCACCACAACTGGCCTTTTGGAGCCGGTAAAGACCTGTGTTACAACCGGCAGAGGCAATGTTTTTTCTTCCTGAGGCGGTTCGGCAATTACAGGCTCCTTCTTAGGCACTGCTGTTTTGCTCTCCGCTTTAGCCTCTGCCTTCACCTCTGCTGAAGTTTCTTTTTTAACTTCCGGTTTGACTTCCGGTTTAACTTCAGGTTTAACTTCAGGTTTGACTTCAGCTGTTTTCTGCACCACAGGTGAACCTGCCGCACCCCAAGTCATACCCGGCTTTTTGCCTATGGAGACGTAGTATTGGTCAATTATCTGTACCAGGGATTTTGCGTCAGCCCACCAGTGCTCGTCCTCCACAGAGATCGGTGAGGGAAGGCTAATAATGGCTCCGTTTACACGAACCACACTTGAAGCGTTCCAAAATTCCATTTTCTTGCCGTCCAAAAGCACGACAATGGCCTGAAGGTTTGCCGTTCTGGCAAGACCCAAGGAAGAGATAACCTCCTCTATAGCCACGTCTGTTCCGCCAAGAGAGTTTTTCCTCGAGGAGATGTCACCTTTTTTAGTTTCTCCGTACCAAAGCGAAAGTGTATCCGCAAAGGCTAAAGAGGCAAAGGTGAACACCAACATGAACGCAAGAATCAGGATTCCAACTCTTTTCTTATTCGCCTGCAATAACAACATTTTCCACCACCAGTGTCGGAGCTGCTACAGAACCGAAAAATTTTAAGTCTGACCCAACAGCGGCAATACTTTTTATGAAGTCCATCAGATTGGACGCAATGGTGACGCCGCTCACGGGTTTGGTAATCACGCCGTTTTCTATCATCAGGCCTTTGGCGCCAATGGAAAAATCGCCGCTGATTGGGTCTACTGTGTGAAGCCCCATGAATTCTGTCACGTAAAGACCTTTTTTGACATTAGCTATTAAGGACATGGGGCTTTCCGTCCCGGCCTCAAGTACAAGATTGCTGGTTCCCACATCAGGCAGAGAGGACATGCCTCTGCAGGCGTTGCCGGTGGACTCTACACCGTCTTTCCAAGCATACTGCAAGTTGTAAAGGTAAGATGAGGCTTCGCCATTTTTGATAATTACCGTTCTGCCCGTGGGTACTCCTTCCGAGTCCCAACAGCCCGTGCCTGCTTTCCATGGAATACGGCCGTCGTCAACTAGGGTGATGCAGGAAGAGGCGACAGCGGTGCCTAAACGTCCCTTCATCAGAGACCTCCCTTTGTGTATCTCCGGTGCGCAGAAAAGATCGCCGATAATATCCACTAAAGAAGAAGCTGTTTCAGGTTCGATGACAACAGTGTACGTCCCCGTCTTCATTAACGTTGCTCCCAGTGAAAGAAGGGTTCTGCGCGACGCCTCCGAGGCCGTCTCGGCAATATTCAATTCATCAAAACGGCGGGACTCCACACCGTAACCGCCCATTTCCGTAGAGCTGCCATCCTGCGCCAGCACAGTAACCCCGCAGCTGGCGCTGCTGCCGCGTTCCCAGCCTGCCAAACCGCTGGTAGTGCAGTAAAAAGAAGCCCCCCAGCCGTCATGCCAAGCTGCGCTGCGCACAGAGATAATGCGGCTATCAGCAGATTTAGCGATAGCGGTCATTTCCGCACAAAGCTCCATTCGCTCTTTAGGAGTAATCTGCGCAATTCGTGCGTCTTCCAAAACTAAAGCGGGGTCTGTTACCAGCTCACCCTTATAAAGAAAAATTCCCTCTTCCGGTTCAGCATTGCGGCAATTGGAGATGCTCCACGCCACCAAATCTTTTACCGAGCCACGGTCAAGTCTGCTGCCATAGGCGATACCCTGGCGTCCATCGGTCATTATCGTTCTGATGCCAATTCCCGCGGTACGCCCGCTAACACACTCTTCAACTTCACCGTCATTGAGAGAAAGCCCCGAGCCTGCGCCCTCCGCATAGAGAATATCAGCATCAGAAGCGCCCATTTTAAGCGCTTCGTCTAATGCCCAAGAGGAAAGAGCTTCAACCTCAGCGGCACTCATAAAATCCGTCACGCAGAAAGCACCCCCGTAATTATCGCCGCAGCCCTTTCAACATCTTCCCTGTTCACATCAAGGTGAGTCACCAAACGCACACGGCGCGGAGCGATCATAATCAAAAGCAGTCCCTTTCTTTCGCAGGCCGCGACAAAGGCATCGTCATCCGGAAGTGAGTCCGGAAGCGGGAAAAAAACCATATTAGTCATATTGGGAGTATCTTCAACAGCCACTCCGCCTTTTTTCAGCAGCTCAGCTAAAAGCAGCGCGTTTGCATGGTCTTCCTCCAAGCGGGGAATATTGTTTTTCAAAGCGTAAAGACCGGCAGCAGAAGCGATACCAACCTGCCGTTGCGCTCCTCCCAAACGTTTGCGCCACTTTTTTGCTCTCTCGATAAAATCATAAGACCCGCAGAGCATCGACCCCAGAGGAGCGCCCAACCCTTTGGAAAGACAGAACTGCACAGAATCGACCTCTTGCGTAAAAGCTTTAACATCTGTCTTGTGGTAGACAGCTGCATTAAAAATTCTAGCACCGTCAAGATGAACATGAAAACCCAAACTTCTTCCCATGCGGGCGGCAAGAGCAAATTTATCCGGCGAAACAGCGATACCGCCGGTATAGTTATGTGTATTTTCCAAAGAGAGAATCGTAGTATCAGGATGGTGAATATTACCGTCAGCGCGGTTCGCCTTGGCGATTTCCGCCGCCTCAGGCACACCCTCGTCATCATTCAGCGGATAGGGACAGAGACCGCCGACAGCGGAAAAGCCGCCCACCTCAGAACACCAAACATGTGAACGCGCTCCCGCAAGAATACTCTCGCCATGCCTTCCCACTGTGAGAAAAGCCAAAAGGTTGCCCATTGTGCCGGAGCAGGCGAAAATCGCCGCCTCTTTGCCCGTTATCTCAGCAGCGTAGGCGTTTAGCTCATTGGAAGAAGGGTCGTCACCGTAGATATCATCTCCTACAGCGGCGGACGCAATAACCGCCCTCATCTCTTTTGTCGGACGAGTAACGGTGTCGCTTCGGAAATCCATCATTTTACAATCCAATTTATATCTCCTCCGTCTTATATAGAGATTATTTTTTCTTGGCTGCTGTACCGAATTAAATATTTATTCCCAACCTCGCCCAAGGTAAAAAGTCCTCGCTCACCGCCATGCCAATATCGATTCCCGGGCTGTTGCTGCCGTGAAAATCAGAGCCGGCTGTAGGAAAGAGCCCAAACTCGTCACACAATGAAAGGTAGTTGTAAATCTGTTCCGGACTATGCCCTGAATAAACAGCTTCCAGCCCCCACAGCCCCGCTTCCTTAAGCCTGCAGAGCAGCTTTTTAAGGGACTCATCATCCAGCTTTGTCTGAGCAGGATGAGCCAAAACGGCAACTCCCCCGGCATCAGCTATGAGCTGCACACACTCCTCCGCAGAGAGTCTTACCCTCGGGACATAAGCACTGCCGCCTATTCCCAAATATTTTATAAAGGCCTCCGCATTTGAGGAGACATACCCCCGCTGAACCATCAGTCTGGCAATATGAGGACGGGCCACAACCTCACCGTTTGAGATGGCCGCGGCATCTTCTACCTTGATATCCATTCCTGACTTTTGCAATTTTTCACAAATCTCTACATTTCTGTTGTCCCGATATTTCCTAATCTCCGCAAGACGCTTCTCCAATTCCCTAGCTCCCGGTGTAATGCGAAAACCGAGAATATGCAACGTATAGCCAGCCTCTGCGGACAGCTCAATACCGCAAAGACCTGCGATGCCATTTGTGCGGCAGGCCTCCGTAAATGGACGAAGACCGGAGGTTGTATCATGGTCTGTTAAACTTATCAGCGAAAGGTGCCGCCGTTTAGCAGCTCTAGCGATAGCTTCCACTGAAAGTGTACCATCAGAAAATGTGCTGTGAACGTGCATATCAATTAATATCATCTTGTCTCCTCTGCAGTTTCCGCTACGCACTCCTCAAAAAACAAAAATTTATGCAGCGGCTGCGAAACAACAAAAGCAATGATACCTAATGTTGAGAGATCTTCATGCGAAAATGCACCTATCTCAGAAGACTCCATTTGCAAAACACCCATTTTATCGCCGCAGGCATAAAGCGGAACAGCAGCGATAGAATTAGAATCTCTCGATATCGGCTGATCCTTGGAAACCTCCGCTGAACCGGTGGAATACGGACGCCCTGAGGAGAACACCTTCCACATAGAAGAACCATTTTTTTTCATCGCCCGTCCCGGGGAGGTCTCTGTATTGGGAATATAAAGACCGCCTTCTCCGTCCGTAAGGATGATAAAGACTTCATTTGACGATGACATCGAGCCTATTTCAGCTACGGAAAGAGAAATAAGGCTCTCCATATTTTCACATTGCGAAAGTCTCGCGGCCAACTCATCCATCACAGGCAGCAAGCGATTGGCGGAATCGCGGTAATAAAGCATAAATCCCCCCACAGTAAAAAGCAAAACAAAAACCGAGGCTGTCTCAAACCAAGAGAATACACCGCATATTGAGCCCACCACCGCCGAGATTGTACAAATAAGCAAGTTCGTCTTATAAGACCACCGGCCTGTTTCATTCAGTCCCAGAAACGCCGCCAAAATTGAAGCCACCAACAGTGAGACAGAATTAAATAAGCAGCTCAATCCCCCAAAAACCGCCAGAACTAAAAGCCATAAAAATTGCGGCCAAAATTTTCTTTTGCGAAATATCTTTACGTTTAAAAGGTTACCATTCTTCACAGTGCAAAAGCTCCCCGCTGAGAGTAATTATCCTAATATCCCGCTTATCAGCCAAAGCTGCGCTCGCGGGATCCTTGCCCTTTGGTATCGTCGTGGAGCCTGGGTTTATAAAAATAACATTACGCTCTCTCACGACAGAAGCGATATGAGTATGCCCGGTAATCACCAAGTCCACACCGTGATCAAAAGCCATCTGCCTTGTAAGCGGGAAATTATCGCCGTGCATCATCAAAATTTTTTTCCCGCACCAAAGAGCAGCCACGTAAGGATACATTTTACGATTCATTGCCATCTCATCAGCGAGAGAGTCACAATTGCCGCGAGATATCAAAAGCTTACCATGATAACGATTGATTTCTTCGGCTAAATCAGCAGGAGTACCGCCTCCTGGAATGGCATTTCGCGACCCGGGATAAATAACATCTCCAGCGTGAAAAACTGCGGCAGGAGAGCCAAAAAGAGACATCGCGCCACGCCATGCTGGAAGGCTCCCATGAGTATCCGACATAATACCGAGCTTTCCGTCTTCAATAATATCCATAGGCACAATCGACACCTCTTTTTTATATCAGATTTTATTACGATACAACAGAAATACAAAACCATAAAACAACTTGCAAAAAGCACGCTTTTTGCTTCAACCTATTATATAATCAGATTGCCTTGAATAACACCGACAGGAGCGTGAACTTTTATGAATATCGATATAAAAAACCTTCCCGAACAGGACATGAAAATGCTTGTGCACTCACTTGAGCTAGTTTCTGCAAGAGTGTTCGAATCAGTAATTACCCTGAGTCAAACCGCATCGTCAAATACCCCGGAGATGAACGCCCTCTTCCAGCAATGGATATCATGCCTTGGAGAAGAGGTTATACGCGCCGTAGAAGAAAACGGCACGCTTGACCCAGAAAAAACAGCGAAAGCAATCGGCGTCACTCCGGCGACAATAATCTCACTGGCACTCACGCTTCACCGCCAAGGAAAGATCAACATCAGCCAAATAACCGCCGAAATCACCGACAAAGACAACCAGGAAATCTGCGGCTGCCTAAAGCAGCGTTAACGATAAACAAAGACAAAATGCCCGACACAAACGCAATAACAAGCGATGCGAAAGCAATACTTTCCCATGCGATAAATGCCATGCTGCCAGGCGAAGCGGTGATAAAAGCACTTGGCAGCTTTGAACTGGCTGACCCCATCACACTAATCGCCATCGGCAAGGCCGCTTGGCAAATGGCCAATGCCGCACACAATGTTTTGGGTGACAGGATAACGCGCGGAGCCGTACTGACAAAATATGGACACGCTCAGGGCGCAATTGGCAGCCTTTTGATCCTTGAAGGCGGACACCCGATTTCTGACACGAACGGACTTAGTGCCACCCAAAAAATACTCTCCCTCACCGCAAACCTGACAGGAAAAGATACGGTGCTGCTGCTTTTGTCCGGAGGAGGCTCCGCTCTCTTTGAAGCGCCTGCGGCGGGAGTCACTCCGGACTTTTTACGCAAGCTAAATCAACAGCTTATTGCCAGCGGGGCGGACATCAACGAAATTAACGCCGTCAGGAAAAGGTTCTCCGCAGTAAAGGGCGGGCGGTTTGCGCAACACTGCTCTCCTGCTGCGATACGACAAATAATCCTCTCAGACATCGTTGGAGACAACATCGAAAACATCGCCTCCGGTCCGGCCGCAGCAGACTCCACTTATGCCTGTTCAGTGCAAAACATCATTAAAAAGTATCAAATAAAAATCCCCCTCGAACTAATGCCGCTCGTAAACAAGGAAACCCCAAAAGAAATCTTTAATGTCCGGACTGCCATCTGCGGCAGCGTCAAAGGCCTATGCACAGAAGCGGCAGTAAAGGCTCGGAAACTGGGCTACAACACCGGCATTATCACCGATTCGCTCGGCTGCGACATCGAAGAAGCGGCATCACTGCTAGCCAACGAGGCGCACCGCATAGCAAGAATTGACGGCGAGCCTTGCGCCATGATCATGGGAGGAGAAGCAACAGTAAAGCTAAAAGGCAGCGGTAAAGGGGGGCGAAGCCAAGAGTTCGCCCTAATATCAGCAAAACTTATCAATGGGCTAAAAGACACCGTAATATTAGCGGCAGGCTCAGACGGCACAGATGGTCCTACAGACGCCGCCGGCGGCATTGTAGACGGAGAAACATGGGATATAATCACTAAAAAAGGATTAAATCCAACGGCGTTACTTGAGAACAACAGCTCATATCAAGCCCTCAGCGCAGCAAATGCCCTCATAATCACCGGCCCCACCGGCACAAACGTCAACGACATAATGATAATGCTCCATAAAAAGGCGGCTGAAAATGAAAATCATCGTTGATGCGGATGCTTGTCCCAAAGGAGTTCTCCAATACACAATCAAAAGCGGGCAAATACACAATATAGAGGTAATCACCGTCGCCAACTACAACCACAATATAAACTCAGACAAACACATTGTCGTGGGCGGCGACTCGCAGGAATCGGACATCAAAATCATTAACCTAACAGAACCCGGCGACATCATAATCACTCAAGACTGGGGACTTGCGGGGCTCATCCTCGCCAAAAATGCAGCCGCCATAAGCCCCACAGGCAGCCAATATCTCAAAGAAAAAATGGACTTCATGCTTGAAGAACGGGAAATTAAAGCAAAATTCCGCCGTCAAGGAGGCCGCACAAAAGGTCCTTCAAAACGAACTCCCAAAGACGACACCAAATTCGCCGCCACCTTGGACAAGGTTATCACAGAAATGTCCCCCAACCAATAATAACTATCTAATTTACAGAAAAGAAAACACCAACATCTCAATCAACAAAAAAAAGAGCCTCTGTCGTAAGACAGAGACTCTTCGCTAAATGTAATTCCACAAACGGCCTGCTCTCGGTGGGACAACTAAGTTCTATTACGCAAATCGCAGATTTCCTATTTCGCGTGTCCCACGAATACCCTTCGCAGTATCACCTGCAATGGGCTAGCGTGAGGGTAAACTCGATATCCAGTTCATCGCAGCAATAATATTCACAGTAACGCACCTCGCGGCGGGGGTCTTAGAGCTAAAGTAAATAGGTGTTTATCTGCATAAGCAAGGACATAAGCAAGGAACAAAACAA
>CAZFWP010000055.1:0-5256 GCA_964522805.1 uncultured Synergistaceae bacterium
TACAGCTGCCTAAAGCTCCATGCGACGTATCATTATACCTTTAAGCCATGAAAGCAGTTCGCGGCTAATTTCATATAAACAGCTTAAGAATCTTTTGGAGGATTCACTTAGTTACGGTTTTAAAGTCGCTCAAAAACAGAAAAAATGCTCAAGAAAGCCCGGTAAAGTCTTATTCTCTACGACTTTACCGGGCTTTTGCTAATGTGTTTGTGTGTATTGTTAAGCTGTCGCCAGCGGAGCAACAGCAATGGCTGCTGTCGAACTCTGCGCATATGCCCCCTGCGAAGGTGATTTCCTGCTGCAGTTTGGGTTCTGTATCTCTTCCTTAACATTAAATTTCTATCTATGCCCCCAAATTTAAGTGAATAACGCCGGTTGTTTTGTCGAAGTTTGCCTGCTTCTAAGTACGCTCAGCAATTCAGACCAGTACTCTTGACGATCTTTTTAATTTTAAATAATATATAATCATGAAAATATAAAAATATGTTTATTTCGTATAAAGACATGTCTGTATTTGCACTGCATTTTGCCGTTGGATATGTTTTAAGCCGCTATTCATTTTTTGTATACAGTTTTAATTCTTATTACGCTAAAAACTGAGGTCATGCTTCTATGCGCCGCAAAATTTATCGGAGCTGTCTGTAAGAAAATTTATCGTGTTCTGCAACATAAATGAAGATTGAAGGTGTTTATCATGTACTGCAGACTTAAAAGAATAATTGATTTTGTGTTTTCACTGGCTTGTATCGTTGCATTGTCGCCGATATTGGTCTTTTTAGCGCTTTGGATCAAGCTTGATTCGCATGGCCCTATATTCTTCACTCAAAAACGGATTGGACTGCATAAAAAGCATTTTAATATCTATAAATTCAGGACTATGAGCATGCACACGCCGAAGGATACTCCGACACACTTATTAGCTGATCCCAACCGCTATATTACAAAAGCAGGAGCTTTTCTGCGCCGAAGCAGTCTGGATGAACTACCGCAGGTGCTGAATATTCTTAAAGGTGAGATGTCGATAATCGGTCCTCGTCCTGCGCTATGGAATCAATATGACCTGATTGCCGAGCGTGACAAATATGGAGCAAATGACATCAGACCCGGACTGACCGGCTGGGCACAAATTAATGGCAGAGATGAGCTGCCGATTACGGTAAAAGCAAAATTTGACGGAGAGTATGTTTTGAGAATGAGCTTCCTCTTTGATTGTAAATGCTTTATCGGCACACTACGCTGCGTTTTTGCAAAGGATGGATTTTGCGAGGGAGCATCATCTTGTGAGGCAACCTCCAAGAGGAAGCAGGAAGGCAATGCGTAAAAAAATATTGATTACCGGCGCAGGAAGCTATATAGGTACGTGTTTTGAAAAATACATGCGGCAGTGGCCCGATGAGTATATTATAGACACTATAGACATGAAGGACGGTAGCTGGCGGGAAAAATCTTTTTCCGGCTACGATGTTATTTTTCACGTGGCGGGCATTGCTCACGTTTCTGCAGACGTCAGATTTAAAGAACTTTATTATAAAGTTAACAGAGATTTGGCCATTGAGACGGCCCAAAAAGCTAAGCTGGAAAATGTTAAGCAATTTATTTTTATGAGTTCAATAATAGTCTACGGCGCCGATGAACCTATAGGCAGAGACAAAGTAATAACGATGGAAACAGAACCCTCTCCGGCGGATTTTTATGGCGATAGTAAGTTGCAAGCGGACATTGCCATACAAAAGTTGGCAGATGAAAAATTTACTGTCTCAATTTTGCGCCCGCCGATGATCTATGGGCCGGGCTGTAAAGGTAATTTTCCTAAACTGCTAAAGTTTGCAAAATATGCACTTTTGTTTCCTGATATTAGGAACAAGCGCAGCATGCTGTCCATATTCAGTTTTAACCAATTTGTGCGTTCTATCATTGACACTGAAAATTCCGGGGTATTTTTTCCCCATGATACAGGATTGATATCTACAACTCAAATTATTTTTGATATCAGAGAAATTAAGGGTAAAAGAACCTTTTTAATCAAAATACCTGGGTTCTTAACTCTATTATTGTCAAAAATTAAAATATTTAATAAGATATTTGGCAATAAATTTTATAAAATTACCGCTAATGAGTTGAATGTTGCTTCGTTTAAAGATAATTTAAGAATAATATTGTCTGAAAGAGCCGGACATGAGCGGTAGCGTCTTGGTAGTTGCCTCTGTTGCTTCAATGATCGATCAATTTAACTTGCCTAGCATAAAGCTTTTAAAGAGTATGGGCTTTAATGTTTCTGTCGCTTGTAATTTTATTGAGGGAAATAACTGTTCTGCATTCAGAATTGAGCGTCTTAAGCAAGAGCTTAATGAGCTTGGCGTTGAGGCGATTCAAATTGATTTTGCCAGAAGCCCTCTCAAAATTTTAAAAAATATCCGTGCATATGGACAGTTGCTGGGCCTGATGAGACTGCGGAACTACTGCTTTGTGCACTGCCATTCACCTGTTGGCGGCGTTTGCGCGCGTATTGCCGGCTATTTCACTCAAACAGATGTTATCTACACGGCCCATGGGTTTCACTTTTATAAAGGTGCGCCGCTGATTAATTGGATCGTTTATTATCCAATTGAGCGTTTTTTGGCGCGCTTTACCTATAAGTTGATTACAATAAACCAAGAAGATTATGCCTCTGCGAAAAAGTTTCTGCCGCAAAATACGGTATATCTTCCCGGCGTAGGTGTTAATTTTTCAGTATTTCATCCTGTTTCAGCAGCAGAAAAGTACAGGAAGAGGGCTAATTTAAATTTAGGGCTGACAGAGAAGGATATGCTTTTGGTTTGTGTCGGTGAGCTTAATAAAAACAAAAACCAAATATTTCTTTTAGAGTCACTGGGTAAGCTGCTGAAAGTTAATCCACACGCCAAAATGTTGCTTGTAGGGCAAGGCTCGGAGGAAACAAACCTTGCAAAGTTTATTGCCGAGAACAGTCTTGCAGAAAATGCGTTTCTTCTTGGATACAGAACTGATGTGGCAGATATACTAAACGCCTGTGACATCGGCGTTTCTGCAAGTATTCGCGAGGGACTGCCTGTTAATGTGATTGAATATCTGGCGTCAGGTCTGCCTGTTATCTGTTCTGACAACAGGGGGCATCGTGACCTGGCTTTGGGCAATCCCGTGGCAATCTTTAAATCCAATGACAGTGAATCATTTTTTACTATGGCTTCCGAAATGATGGATGGCTCTTTATCCTACGGTCCTGCCTCTAATCTCAGCTGTTTTGGCGAACAAAATATATTGTCCGCGCTAAAACAAATTTATGGTGAAAAAATAACGCGCAGCTGCGGTGAAGATCGATGACGGAGCCAATCAGAGTTCTGCATGTGGTTACAATAATGAATAGAGGCGGTCTTGAAACAATGTTGATGAACTACTATCGGCATATTGACAGGACAAAGGTTCAGTTTGATTTTTGGGTACACCGCGCAGAACAAGGCGCTTATGATGATGAAATCAGATCCATGGGAGGGAGGATCTATTGTGTCCCGGCAATGTCGATTGGGTGTTTATGTAAATATTGGCGTGAACTTGATAACTTTTTTTCATCACATCATGAATATCAAATTGTCCATTCTCACTTGGATTCTTTGAGTACCCTAGCATTAAGAGCGGCAAGGAAAAATGCCGTGCCTGTGCGAATCGCGCATAGCCATAGCAGCGGTTTTCTTGACGGCGGCATCAGAAAAATGCTTAAACAATGCTCAAAAATCTTTTTAAACAACAGCTGCACCCACTTTTTTGCCTGTGGGCAGGCGGCGGGAGCTTTTATGTTTGGAAGAAGGGTCATTGAAGAAGGCAGTTTGGTAATTTTGAGAAATGCCATTGACACTAACAGATTAAGGTTCAGCAGTGAGAAGCGCAGCAAAATCAGGGAGAAACTGGCTATTGCAGCAGATGATTTTGTCCTTGGACACACCGGGCGCTTCACTTTTGAAAAAAACCACAAATTCTTAATAGATGTATTTTTTGAGGTTGTCAAAAATAACCCTAAAGCAAAATTAATACTTCTTGGCGAAGGTTCGCTGTGCGGACAAATAAAAGATACGGTCCGCAGCTGCGGATTGGATAACAAAGTATTTTTCTGCGGCTCTGTTCAAAATGTGGATGAATACCTCTCCGCAATGGACGTTTTTGTCTTCCCGTCTTTATCGGAAGGATTGGGAATGGCGGCAATAGAGGCTCAAGCCGCAGGGCTGCCTGTTATTGCATCATCTGCGGTGCCGTCCGATATAGCTATCACTGAAAATGTTTACTTTGTATCCCTGAAAGCGTCTCCGAAATATTGGGCGCAAACAATTCTTTCATATACAGAGATACCTCGAAGTTTTGACGAAAACAGCTCTGCTGCACGTTCGTATGAAATTAACAATAATGTAATGTTCTTGCAAAATTTTTACCTGAACAGTTTGGCGCCTAAATGCTAATGGCATTGGTTAGTGCGGTTGCAGCTATTAATAACCTGATTGAGGTGTTAACATAATGCTTTTAAGTATTGTCGTGCCAATTTATAATGCTGAAAAGAGCTTGCAAAGATGTCTGCTTTCTATCCAAAATCAGACATTCAGCGATTGGGAATGTATTCTTGTAAACGATGGTTCGAGTGACAGCAGCGCGGCTATATGTGATGAATTTGCACTCTATGACGGCAGATTCAAAACTATACACCAGAAAAACTTGGGAGTTGGCGCGGCTAGGAACGCCGGGCTTAGATCTGCTCTGGGAGAATTCGTTGCTTGGGTTGATTCAGATGACTATTGTGACTCGACAATGTTTGAGAAAATGGTCACGGCAACATTGCGGCAATTTGCCGATATTTGTATTTGCAACTATTGGATAGCTTTTAAAAATCGCCATATCCCTTTTACTTTTGTTCCGAAAGATCTTTCCAAACGGCAAATGCTGATAGAGCTGTTGAAAGGTATAAATATGAAGAGTTATTTGTGGAACAAGCTTTTTAAACGGAGTCTTTTTGACAATTTAAAAATCCCTGAAGAAATGGAGGTTTGCGAAGATTTTGCCGTGATGCACCATCTTTTTTTAAGGAGCAGCAAGTTTGTTTACGTTAGTGAATGTCTTTACTATTATATTCAGTCAGACAGATCTGTGTCGCATAGTAATATTTTTTCAGAAAAGACTTTACTTTTATTGAGAGAGATCCGCAATGAAAGGGAACGATTGATACTTAATTTTGATGCCACACTCTCTCATTATGCAAAA
>CAZFWP010000055.1:5356-13392 GCA_964522805.1 uncultured Synergistaceae bacterium
TTATGCAAAAAAAGTGAACCTATTGCGGTGGGGCGCCATTGACGCGGTATGCTCTCAAAGAGCCCTATTCTATCGCAAAGGAAGATGTGTACCAGCCCAACGATACCCCCTATGAACAGAGAAAGGTAAGTGTTCTCTCCTCTCAACGTCAGCAGAATAAGACCCCAGGCAAGAACGATGATGGTCTGTAATATCAGTGAGCGGCATAATCTCCAAGTGATTTTAGGCACCAGCATCATCATAAGAAAAACAGTTGAAACTCCCCACATTATGGCAGTTGCAGCGCAAAGCCCCGGTGCCCCGTATGGATCTACAAAAAGCCAATCTAAAAAAAAGTTTCCTCCCACACCAATGTAGCTCCATACAGCCAAAAGCCGCAATTTTCCCGTTGCCTGGGCGTAGCGGCCTATAATTGTCAGCCATACCATAATTGGCAAACCAAGCGCCATAACAGATAAACAGGGTACGGTAAGCGCAATGGCCCTAGCATCGAAAGCTCCATATCCAAGCAGGACTTTGACTGTTGGTTCCGCTAATACAGAGAGTAGAATGGATGCCGGAAAAAAGTAGCTCCATGCAATGTAGAGGGCTGTATATAACTGTCCCTCCACGTCGCCAGTTGTCTTAGCCGCGCTGCTGGCACGAACCAAATATACAGACATTGCCGCTCCCATAAAGCCTATAGGCTGGCTAAAGATCATCTGCGCGTATGTAATTGCGGATACATTTCCTGTAGGAAGAGAAGAGGCGAAATATCTGTCTATAAGTGTATAGATAAATCCGGCTCCGCCGGAAATAAGGCACAAAAGAATATCGGAATTTATCTTTGACATCAGTTTAGACGGAAGCCTCCCCTGATATGTCATGGGGACGCCTTTTAAAATACGCCACATACATATAGCCAGTACAAAGTAAACAATGCTTTGATATGCGGGCAAGGCATAGTTTTCTATCAGCGGATAAAGCAATACCAGTGTCGGGATAGCAAGAATATTTGAAAATACGGTAATCGTGTTTGAAACGGCAAAGCGTTCTTTGTAATTAGCCCACATTGTGAGAATGCCGACAAATAGCAAAGAGAGCGCGCCTGGCAGTATCCACTTGATCAAATCTGCCGCGTATGTTATCCGCTGTTGGTCAAAGGAGCGGGCGAATATTTTAATAAATTGCTCAGGGAAAGCGATAATTATAGCGAAAATTATTAAACAGAAAATAACGGAACGGTGTACGACCCAGCCCATAATGTTTTTTGCCGTTTCCTTATCGTTTTGCACAAGCTTAGGCAGCACAGCGGATTCTAATGTTCCCTGCATTGTGCCGGTGATAAAGAATATAGCTCCATAGGCGATATAGTAAGCATCGACAAAAGCAGACGCTCCAAAAAAGTAGGCGATAAGCAAAATCTTAACATAGCTAAACAGCCTGCTTGCAAGCGTCAGAGTAGTGGTGACAATGGCAGCGTTTCTGGCATTGTGTTTACCAAGTAAAAAAATAAAGGTGTTTTTTACTTTACTGTACATAATGTTTTTTTAGCATGGTAACCTTCCCCTATATAAATGTCTGTAATGAGCTGTTTTTCTTTGCTATTCTTTCACTGCGCGAAAAGCATCTTTAATCCCTTGGATAAAAACTGCGAAACTGATTTCCTTTCTTAAAAGGACGTTCATTGCAAACATAAAGAGTATTTCTCCAAGACATGTCCATATACAGCAAGGGATAACAAATTTTTTAACCTCTGATACATATGAGGCAAGAGTCCAGCGCAAGTAAAGCCGTGCTGCGACGTCGTTTTTCCCTTTGGTTCTGTCTCCGCCTGATGCCGCATGGTGGATGACATGTCCGCTGTCTGCAATATAAAGAGAGCCTGGATACTTTTTGAAGATTCGATAGGAGAAATCAACGTCTTCTCCAAGTGAGTATCCGCCGAACTTCATTAAGTTCTCATTAAAACTGAATTCAGTAAAGACCTCTTTTTTGTACGCCATAGAGCCTCCGCTTAACCACTCTGCTAAAATTCCCTTTTTATCTTGTGAAGCTATGTGCCTTCCTGAGCGCAGTACAATTTGTTTGCCCTTATCATAAGTATCCATAATAAAAAACATCAAAAGAAGTTTCTTCACCAACGCGAACGGTTTTTCCGCGGGCTTTTTGTTTGTCAAGCGGATAACCTTGACTTCAACGCCTCTTAACGTTTGGTTGCTAATGAAATTTTGATGTATTACTTCGATTGCATTGTTTGAAAGCTCGCTGTCGTCATCAAAAAAAGCGATGATTTCTCCCTTTGCTCTCTTAACGGCATCGTTGCGTTGAGCTGCCAGCCCCGAACGCGGTGCTTGGTAATACCTGCATGGTACGCCTATCTCTTCAAAACGATGCAGGTAGCCTGAGCACACAGATTCCGCCGCACGGTCTGTACTGGCGTCCCAAATAATTACTTCAAAATTTCTGAATGTCTGTGTCAGCAGTGAGGGAAAGCTGATCTCCGCCACCGCCTTAGCTCTGTTCTTTGTGGCGATTATCACTGTTATTTGCGGATCATTGTTCAAAGCCATTTTTAGCAGGGCTCCTCTCCTAGGGGCTACACCCATTTTTTGCAGCCGATTGACAGACATTTGGCAACCATATAGAATAATGTCATGAAAAACAAAACTATTATGAACTTAATCATACCAAAATATGCAAATGTTGTAAATGGATTAAAGAAGTGTGGACTAAGTGTTAATGCTTATTACTGCTTAGCTAGCTAAGATCAATAACATCTTTTTAATGTTATTCTCTTCTGTCTTATTAAAAAGGTCTTTTTATGAGGGGATAATTCGGAATTACTTGTGTTAGACGCGGTGCTTTTTGTAAACCATCAATTGATTGCCAGGGAGGTGTGTTCTGTGAATATTCTTGTTACCGGCGGTTTAGGCTTTATCGGTTCCCATACATGTGTTGCTCTTCTTGAAGCCGGTAACTCTGTAGTTATCGCAGATAACCTTACTAACAGCAGTATCGACGTTCTCTTTAAGATACGTGATATATCCCGCGGTGATGCTGTTTTTTATGAGGCGGATCTTACAGATAAAATTTGGGTCGATAAAATTTTTGCCGAAAATAAGCTTGACGGGGTTATACACTTCGCCGGATTAAAAGCTGTTGGCGAATCGCTTAAAACACCCTTGCTTTACTACTTTAATAATTTGCAAAGCACGATGACGATTTTGTCCTCATGCCTTCAATATGGCGTCAATAGGTTTGTATTTTCATCTTCGGCGACTGTTTATGGTGATAACCAAACTCCTTTATCTGAGGATATGGCGTTGAAGCCAACGATAAACCCATATGGGGAATCCAAAGTTATTAATGAAAAAATACTGTCTGATGTGGCCATGGCTTATCCCGAGCTTTCCGTCTCCTTGCTGCGTTATTTTAACCCGGTAGGTGCCCATGAAAGCGGACTAATTGGTGAGAACCCCTGCGGAATTCCCAATAATTTGATGCCGTTGATTGTCAGGGCTGCTAGCGGTGAGTTGGATTGCCTGCATATTTTCGGCGGCGACTATGACACTTATGACGGGACCTGCATCAGGGATTATATCCATGTGATGGATGTAGCAGAGGGTCATGTAGCGGCACTGGAAAATTTACAAAGAGGCGTTAATGCATATAATTTGGGAACTGGGCGTGGAACATCTGTTCTGGAGCTTATACACACATTTGAAGAAGCGAATGACATCTCCGTACCTTATCGGCTGGTTGGACGCAGGGCCGGTGACATAGCTGTCTGCTATGCGGATGTCTCCAAAGCAGAACGTTGTCTGGGCTGGAAGGCGAAAAGAACGCTTTTTGATATGTGCCGTGATTCTTGGCGTTTTCAGTTAATGAATTCCCCAAAACTCGTGAAACAGAACAATGTTGGTGTGCTGATCTAGAGCAGTTGCAGGATGAGTAAGTGGTGGACTGGCTGAACAGGTTTTAGTTATCTGCAAAGCGGTGCTCGTCTGCTCAATAAGTGAAGTATCTTCACAGGGTTATGAAGCCGTGAGAGCAATTGCCGTATATTCTCGCTCTCTTTAAGTTACCGGTTGGAGATTAAAGTATTTAGCAATGGAAAAAGAGCAGACCCTTCGGCGGTGCGGGGCTGCTCTTTTTGTTGATTGTGTTCGTCTATAAGTTGGTGTGTATACCTTTAGAGTCCCATGTCTTTTTTTACTTCACCGAAGGCTTTGACAGCGTTGTCTAGGTCTTCAATGGTGTGGCGGGCCGATACCTGAGTACGGATTCTGGCTTTTCCTTTAGGAACTACAGGGAAGAAGAAACCTGTTACGTAGACGCCTTTTTCTAGAAGGCGAGCTGCGAATTCAGCCGCTGCTTTTGCGTCATAGAGCATTATCGGTACTATAGGGTGTTCTCCGGGAAGAAGGTCAAAGCCCAGAGCTTCCATTTTTTTGCGGAAGTACTTGGTGTTTTCGTGAACTTTGTCACGGTGTTCTGTTGATTCTTCAAGCATCTTAATAACTTCAAGTGAGGCTCCTGCTATCGCAGGCGCTAAGGTGTTGGAGAAAAGGTATGGTCTGCTGCGCTGGCGCAGGAGGTCCACTATTTCCTTTTTTGAGCTGACATAGCCGCCGGATGCCCCGCCTAAGGCTTTTCCGAGAGTACCGGTGATAATGTCCACTCTGCCCATGACACCGCAGAATTCCGGTGTGCCGCGCCCTTTGTCTCCCATAAATCCAACTGCGTGGCTGTCATCAACCATTACCAGTCCGTCAAATTCATCAGCTAAGTCGCAGATGCCTTTAAGGTTGGCGATGTAGCCGTCCATGGAAAACACTCCGTCGGTGACGATTATTTTGACAGGGCAGTCTTTGGCCTCAATAAGTTTTTCGCGCAAATCTTCCATATTATTGTTTTTGTAGCGGAATTTTTGTGCCTTGCAAAGGCGGACACCGTCAATAATACTGGCGTGGTTGAGTTCGTCGCTGATAATGGCGTCGTTTTCGCCGAGGAGCGGTTCAAACACGCCGCCATTGGCGTCAAAGCATGATGAATAGAGAATGGTATCTTCCATTCCTAAAAAGTTGCTGATGGCCGCTTCAAGGTCTTTGTGTACCTGCTGTGTGCCGCAGATAAAGCGGACGGAGGCCATGCCGTAACCCCATTTGTCATAGGCGTCTTTGGCCGCCTTGATGATGCGCGGATTGTCGGCGAGTCCTAGGTAGTTGTTGGCGCACATATTGATAACGCCGCTTTTGGCGGTGGTGTCAATGATGTCTCTTTGGGGGGTGGTGATAATTCTTTCTGATTTATAGAGCCCTTGTTCTTTGATGTCATCGAGCACGGCAGAGAATTTGGCGATTGCGGATTTCATAAAAACAGCCTCCCTTAAAGGTTCTGCCAGTCAAGGACGACTTTCCCGGACTGTCCTGTGTTCATGGCTTTGAAGCCTTCTTCAAAGTCGCGGACATCGAAGCGGTGCGTGATGACTTGGCTGATATCAAGACCGCTCTGGAGCATTGTCGTCATCTTGTACCATGTTTCATACATTTCGCGTCCATATACGCCTTTGATTGTGAGACCATGGAAGATAACCTTGTCCCAGTCAATAACTGTGCCTGGCTTTACCAATCCGAGAAGAGCTATCTTGCCGCTGTTGTGCATGACATCGACCATGCCGGAGAAGGCCTGCGGGCTGCCGGACATTTCCAACCCTACGTCAAAGCCCTCTTTCATGCGCAGTTCTTTCATTACATTGCGCAGATCTTCCTTAACGGCGTTGACGACTCTGGTGGCACCCATTTTTTGGGCGAGGGCGAGGCGGTATTCGTTGAGGTCGCTCACGACTACATTGCGGGCACCTACATGTCTGCAAATAGCCGCGGCCATCATTCCGATAGGGCCCGCTCCGGTAATCAGTACGTCTTCGCCGATGAGGTCATACTGCAAGGCGGTGTGCGTGGCGTTTCCGAGAGGATCAAAACAGGAGATGATGTCGTCTGAGATATCGGGGGCGCAGCGCCAGACGTTTGTTGTGGGAATGGAGAGGTATTGTGCAAAGGCTCCGTCTCTGTTAACTCCGACCCCGATGGTGTTGGGACAGAAATGCCTGCGTCCTGCGAGGCAGTTACGACATGTACCGCAAACAATGTGTCCCTCTCCGGAGACTCTTTCCCCTATCTCCCATCCTCGTACTTGGCTGCCAAGAGCCACTATCTCTCCTACATATTCGTGACCGATGGTCATCGGTGTTTTTATTGTTTTCTGTGACCATTCATCCCAATTGTATATGTGAAGGTCTGTGCCGCATATGGAGGTCTTTTTTATTTTAATGAGAACATCGTTGGGACCTACTTCAGGTACATCAACTTCTCGCATCCAAAGTCCTACTTCCGGTTTTTCCTTGACAAGAGCCAGCATTTTCTTTGACAAAGCTATCACCTCATAATAAGGATTTGTGTTCCTTATTATTATATCCCTTTCCGGTAAAATGTGCGTTGTATCCCTTGTATGCTATTGTCAGACCTTACATATTTGTACTATTTGCCGCAGGAAGCCTTTGTTATCATATTTTCAATGTATCTTGATTTCAACTGTGCCTGCGCGAAGGAACGCTGCAGTCCTGGCAGCTTGAGAATAGCACTGAGAACGCCGGCCAGCAGTCTGTGGCTGGACATCACCTTGTTGTCAAAGATAAGTTCTTGCAGCAGCCCTCGTTCTGTAGCCATCGCTACGACTCTGTGGGCTGTATCAAGAGGAGTTATCATTCTATGCGGACGGGGCTCCAGGATAAGTGTCTTTGTCGGGCAATGTTTAATGCATACTCCGCAGCCGATACATTTTTCAGGTATGACAAATACGTGCCTCTCCTTGCCTTCGCCTCTCATTTCGATGGCGTTCACAGGGCAGATCGCGGCGCATTTTCCGCAGCCTACGCATCCGCTTGCGGCAGCACGGGTGATGAAATTGGAGCAGATTGTCTGAGCAACGCCGAATCTTTTGATTGCCAGCAGAGCTTCGCAGCAGCAGGAACAGCAGTTACAAATGAAATTTACACTGCGGCGCACATTTTCGCCGAACTGTACCAGGTTGTGCTCATATGCCTGTGTCAGCAGGTCTTTACATTCCACAGTATCAATTTCCCGCGCGTGTCCATGCTTTATCAATGTTGCGGCGGTGGTGTTGAAGGTCATGCAGATATCCATTGGAGCATCGCAGACTGTGCCTGCGTGCATCGCTTTGTGGCGGCAGTAGCACATACTGACGCCAATGTGTGAGGCGGTATCGATGACGTTTGTCGCTCGCTCATAATCCAAGACGTGGAGTGCGTACTCATCGGGTATTTGCGGTTCATTGACGAAAATCCGTCCCATCTGTATGTCGCCGCCGCAGACAAGGTCGCGCATAAAGTCCTCTTCTACTGTTATATATTGGTAAAACAATTCGCTGAGGGCTTTCTGGTCAATGTCGTCTCTGATGCGCATCAGAGAAAATTCAAAAAATCCGGCCATCGGAGGGGGAACGGCGTAAACTTGTTCACCGTTTTGCTCAATGTCCACCAAGATGGCTCGTGACGCCAGCTCATCAAGAATTTTGTGCGCCTCGCATTCTGATATCTTCCAGATTTCTGCAGCCTGCTTGACGTTAAACGGTTTTATGGGAAGCTGGGCCATTAACCCTGCTTCCTGCTCGGTCATTAAAATTTTCAGAATGTCAAAAAGTAGTTTTGACGCAGGCGCTCCCTGCGGGAATCGGTTCAGCCTCTCCGTGAGTCTGGAATAGGGCGAGCCGTGAGTTAGGTTGTGTGCCATACTTATCCCTCCATTGTCTTTGCCGATGACTTGGCAAGTGGGGATAGCGGCTGTCGCGTAGCAATAGTCTCAACAATTGCTCAAATCAAACGGTATGGTTATATAGCAGATTGATTATACTCCTGCTGGAGGAGATGCTTGGAAAATTTTACGTAAAATTTCCGAATGTAAGATGTCTTCGTTTTTGCTTGTTTTTTTTCTTATTGTGCGGAGGCTGGTATAATGGCGTTATTGTCTTCTGAG
>CAZFWP010000056.1:0-13312 GCA_964522805.1 uncultured Synergistaceae bacterium
CAGCCGCTTCGTTTGCCGAAGCAAAAGTAAACGAAGTTTATGCAAAGCGCGGCATGGTCTCCGCTGCCAATGAACTGGCTTCAAAAGCTGGAGTGGAAATCATGAAGAAGGGCGGCAACGCCATTGACGCCGCAGTCGCCACAGCGCTCGCGCTCAACGTCGTTGAGTTTAACGCCTCGGGAATAGGCGGCGGCGGATTTATGACGGTGCGTTTTGCCAAAACGGGAGAGACCATCTGTCTGGACTACCGTGAAACAGCGCCCGCTTCGGCTACAAAAGACATGTACGCTTCGGAACAGTCCAAAAAGGAGCAGTGGTCAATTCATGGCGGTAAGTCTGTAGGTATACCTGGCTGGCTTAAAGGGATGGACTACGCACTGAAAAAGTACGGCACAATGACTTTTGCTCAGGTCGCAGCACCAGCCATTCGTCTTGCGGAGGAGGGCTTTGTCCTTGCTCCGATGCAGAACGGCATCATCACCGATAACTATGATGCGATGATTAATAATAATGACCCCGCGACACTGCCCTTCCTGGAAAACGAGCTCCCCTTGGAGGCAGGTAAAGTTCTAAAACAGCCTGCTCTTGGCAAACTTTTCCGTCTTATCGGCGAAAAGGGCCCCGACGTTTTCTACAACGGCGTAGTTGGCGAAGCTGTAGTTAAAGCTGTAAAGCGCACCGGCGGCGAAATGACGATGTCGGACCTTAAAAACTACAAGATGCAGACGCTTAAGCCGACCTACGGCACCTACCGCGGCTATCAGATTTACTCAATGCCTCCATCGTCAAGCGGCGGCACACATATCATACAGCTGCTAAACATTATGGAAAACTTTGACGTAAAAGCGATGAAGCACAACAGTCCGAAGTTTGCTCATATTTGGGCGGAAGCCACGAAACTGGCATTTGCTGACCGCAGTAAATATATGGCTGACACAGCCTTTGTAAAGGTCCCGCTTGACGGACTACAGTCAAAAGAATACGCTAAAGAGCTTGCGGCTAGGATCGACCCTGACAGAGTGGGCGACAAAGTAGAGGCAGGAGACCCCTGGAAATATGATAAGGGATCAAATAGCGCATATATCGCGGGGCTTGGCTCAGAGCGTCAGTCTACCAGCAGTTTCTCCGTTGTTGACCAGAACGGCAATATCGTTACTTCTACAAACACCATCAACTATTTCTGCGGTTCAGCAGTATTTGTGCCGGAGTTTGGCTTTTTCCTCAATGATGAGATGGATGACTTTTCACAGAATCCGGCAAGCGTTAACGCGCCTGAACCGGGCAAACGTCCTCTCTCCTCGATGAGCCCGACAATTGTGCTTGATGCCAAGGGCAATCCTTTTATGAGCATCGGTGCTGCCGGAGCGACTCGTATTATCACCTGTGTCGCTCAGATAATCATGAATGTTGTTGACCATGGCATGGGTATGGACGCCGCCATTGAGGCGGGGCGTTTCCATAACCAGTCCGGGCTCAATCTTCGTGCAGACCAAGAACGTGTTGATGAGACGGTGCTTGCGGTTCTTGGCAAAGAAGGATACAAAATCGAACTTGTCGGCCCCGGCGTACTTGGAACGGCGCAGGGTATACTCTTTGACCGTACAAAAGGCAGAATGAACGGCGGAGCGGACAGCCGCCGCCTTGGAGTTCCTGTGGGATTCTAAGAGCATATTTTAGGCAATTTCTATTATTTAAAATACAAAAAGCGCAGCGTGTTTTATTCCGCTGTGCTTTTGTTGTATTATAGGTGCGATATGGGGTGAGTGCTGGTAATGAAAAGAGCTAATATCAGGCTGTGCGTAACCGGAAGCAGGGGAAAGAGCGGAGTGGTGCGTCTGCTTCATCGGGCTTTATGCGCCTGTGGCTTAAACTGCCGTGCCAGAGTCACAGGTGTGGTACCTCGCGACCTCGGACCTGAGGGAGAGACGCCGATTTTGCGTCACGCAGGCGCTCATGTGGCGGAAATGAAGTGGTGGCTGGCTCAGCTTGCCGATGACACCGATGCGGTGGTGATGGAAAACAGCGCCGTATCGCCCGATTTACAGACTCTCTGTCCGCAGCTGCTTAAGCCTACCTACACTATCCTTACCAATGTACGTTTAGATCACAGCTCTATGTGGGGGACAACGGAGGAATCCGTCATCAGAGCTATATCCGGCGGGCTGCCTCATGGAGGCAATGTCATTCTCCCGGAGGCTATAACCGATAAAGCGCCGCTGCTCTACGAGGCGGAGAAGAGGGCGCTCTCTCTGATACCTGTAAAAGAAGACGGCTCCTTGCCTTACCCGTGGTCAATTAACATTCCTTTGGCCCTGGAAGCCTGCACCCGCCACGGCCTTGACCGCGAGATGGCTCTTGCGGCGATGAAGTCTCTGCCCCCCGATATTGCGGACTCCCAAGTGATCGCTGTCGGCGGCGGAATGTTGGCATTTGCCTTTTCCGTCAATGATACTGAGAGTACGGAAGAATATTTTCTCTCCCTAGGCTGGAAGCGTGAGGAGACAACGCTTATTTATAACCACCGCGGCGACAGAATGGACAGACTGACCTCTTTTGCACCCTGGTTTTCGCTCGAATGGCGCAATAAATACATTATCGGTGACAAACCTTTTGCCTGTGGTCTGTCACGCTATTACACCAAGACGGAAGATATTGGGGCTTTAGCCTCGCTGATTGAGAAAAGTGGGCTTGCCTTTGGCTGCGGAAACGCCGTTTATGGGCTGCCTTTGAGATTAAAATTGGCTATTGAAAGCGGGAAAATAAAGCTATGACAGATAATATTACTCTAACCCTCGCAATCGGCATTGCTTTTTCGATGCTGTGGGAAAGGCGTACAGGCTGGGCGTCGGGTGGGCTGATTGCGCCCGGTGTTGCCGCTTTGACTCTCTATGACCCCTACAGGCTGCTTTTGGGGGTGGCTCTCTCTTTTGCCGTATGGGGCGTGGTGGAGGTGTCCTCCCGTTACTTTACCCTTTATGGACGTCAGCGGATTGGCTGGGCGATGCTTATAGCCTTGGCCTTGAGGGCGCTTACGGGACATTTCTCTCCTGACCCGCTGTGGTTCGGCTGGGTTGTACCGGGGTTAATCGCCGCCGATATTCAAAGACAGGGGGCGGCGGAAACTGTCTCATCTCTGTTGATTGTCGCCGCTGCTGCGGCTTTTTCGATGGAACTAATATACAGTCTCTCTCCACTGGCGGTGTTATGGCAATGAACATGGAGTCCTTAGAGCTCTACAGTAAAAAAATGACTGCGGTGAAGAGGAGAAACAGAATCGCTCTGACGGTGACGGCTCTGCTGATGGTTTGCTTGTGGCTCTTCAGCGGCAGCGGCATGGCGAAGGAAGAACGTGCCCTCTGGCACTCCGTGCGCTCAGCGGAAGATGCTGTATGGAGTTGGCGGGCAGAGCGAACGGGAGTTTTGAACCTTGATGCCGATCCGCACAAAACCGGGCTTATCGGCGTGGAGTGGAGTCCCTTGAGCACCACCTTGGGCGCGTTGCCGGCGAAGAGAACCGCCTGTGACCCGCGTTGGTCTATTGTCATTTCACGCTGGCTCAACAGCCTGAATATCGAAAGAGGTGACTCCGTAGTGCTGTTGTCGTCGTCATCTTTCCCCGGTCTTATCCTCAATACGCTCACAGCTCTTGAGGCCAGAGGTGCTGATGTGACGATGGTGCTTTCTTTAGGCTCTTCCACTTGGGGTGCTAATGACAGCAGCAACAGCTGGCCTCTTGTTTCCGGATTTTTACGCACCAAAGGATTTATTCACACAAAAGCGGATTTCTACACTCCCGGCGGTGACAACGAAACAGGTGTCGGGCTAAGCCCCGAGGCGATAGGCGAAATGCGTGCCATGGCGGGGCGTGACGGCACGCCTTTTATCGTCAAGAAATCATTGGAAGATGTAATTATCTGGAAGATGTCTTTAATAGAAGAAAAACGGCCCAAGGCGGTAATCAGCATCGGCGGTTCCAATGCGAACATGGGTGATGACGAGGCGATATTGAAGCTCAAACCGGGGCTAACGGCGGACAAAAACGTCAATGGCGGCAGCGGGGTCATCGGTAGAGCTCTCTCTCAGGGTTACCCAGTAATACATCTGCTCAATATCAAGGAGCTGGCGGCAAAAGAGGGGATTCCTTTTGACTCCGCCCCCTATTGTTTTTTCAGGAGCGCAAGGAGTATTGTTTTCGCTGTCTTGGCGCTGCTGATATTTGTCTTTTGGCTCTTCACCGCCAAAAGGTGGGAAATGATGAAGTAACAGCGAGTGCGTCGGGCTTGCACCAGCAGCGATACTTTATTCTTATCTTTATCTACAAGACATTGCTGCTTTGCCCTATAATCTACAGTAGTATAGAGTTTTTATCCTTGATGAAAATTAGGAGGTGCTCTGATGCCAATTTGGGACATAATCGGCCCTGTTATGATTGGCCCATCGTCAAGCCACACCGCTGGGGCCGTCCGTTTGGGACGGATGATACGCCTTTGCTGGGGAGAAGAGATAAAGAAAGCCGATATTTATATGAGAGGCAGCTTTGCCGGCACAGGAGAAGGGCATGGGACTGACAAGGCTCTGCTTGCCGGTTTGCTTGGTTTTACTCCTGACGACCCGGCCGTGCGTGATGGAATTAAAATTGCGCACAAGCGGGGGCTGGATTTTACCTTCTACGCAGAAGATGTCGAAGGAGCGCACCCGAACTCGGCGCGAGTCGTCATTACCGGTGGCGAGAGGACAATGGAAGCCATCGGAGCCTCCGTTGGCGGCGGAGCGGTTGAGCTGCAGGAGCTTGATGGTTTTCAGGTGGGAATATCGGGGACACTCCCCGCCATCATTATTCTTAACCGTGACGTGCAGGGCGTGGTCAGCTCTGTAACCTCGTTTCTTTCGTCTCATAAAATAAACATCGCCACGATGAAACTGCATCGTGACGCCAGAGGCGGCTACGCTACCATGGTTTTGGAACTGGACAGTGTTGGCGAGCCTGTGACTCTGGAAGAGATCAAGGCTGTACATCCCGCTATTGTCAGAGCAATGGCCATTCCGGAGGTGCAATAATAATGCGTTCACTTAAAGAAATCATGGCTTTTGCTGCGGAAAGAAACCTCTCTCTGCCGAACGCCATTCTCTCTATTGATGCGGAAGCTTCCGGCATCAGTGTAGATGAAATCAGGACGATGATAAAAGAGCGGCTGGCTGATATGGAACGCTCTGTTAGGGAGGCCAGCCTTAATAAAGAAGAGGGACGTCTGGTGCCTCAGACGGGAAGATTGCTGCGCCAACACTCGGCTTTGGGCAACACGCTGTGCGGTCAGTTTGTCCTCAGGGCCGGCACCATAGCACTGGAAGTGGCAACATACAATGCCACGATGGGCAGAATTGTCGCAGCTCCCACTGCCGGCAGCTGCGGTATTTTGCCGGGGCTGCTATTTTCTTGGAAGGAATTCCACGGCGGAGATGACGCCGATGAAAAGCTTACAGACGCTCTCATTGTCGCCGGTGCAATTGGCGAAGTTATCGCCGCTAGAGCTACCTTGGCGGGAGCTGAAGGCGGCTGCCAGGCAGAGTGCGGAGCCGCAGCGGCAATGGGTTCCGGTGCCCTGGCTTACATTCAGGGCGGCAGCGATGAGATGGTCGCGAACGCCGTGGCTCTGGCGCTGAAATCCATATTGGGTTTGGTGTGCGACCCTGTCGGAGGTCTGGTGGAGGCCCCCTGTATCAAGCGCAACGGCACACTGACGGCACTCGGGGCTGTGAGTGCGGATATGGCACTCGCAGGTATTAAATCCGTGATCCCAGCAGATGAAGTTATCGATGCCATGTCGCGTGTCGGCAAAGCAATTCCTCCCTCTCTCAGAGAGACTTCTTTGGGGGGACTGGCGATAACGCCGACTGCGAAAGAGCTGGTAAAAAATCTCGGATTGAAAAAGCCCCAAGCTGTCTAAGCAGCAAATAAAACCGGTATGTCTGTGCGGTGAAATGCGTCCTAAGCTCGTTTTTTACACTCCTTAAAACCTTTGGCAATGGCTAGCTTCATAGTATCTTTGCACCAAAATAATCTCAGCCATTCACCAAAGTGTTCCGAGACAAAAGCTCAAGCCCTACCTTCCTCTGTAAGCGGGGAAAGGAGGGCTTTTTTTACTGCGTGTTCTTAAATCAACAAATCATCTGTCAACCGTGGTATGACTATGGCACGATAGCCTTTCCTCATAAAAATATGGCGCCCTCCTCTATTGGGGGAAAGCGCCATAAGCTATTTTAATAATACCGGCAAAACAGCTTTCTCTTATCTGTTTGTCCGGATATGAGAGCGTTTTGACAGCTCTTGGGCTACTTGCGGTTATCTGCTGGGTGTGATGAGCTTGATGTCCTTAACAACGCCGTAGTAGTGGAATTTGCCGTCTTTTACCCTCTGAATCTGTACCGGCTTAACGACTTCGCCTTCGGCGGTGAAGCCTTTAATCAGCCCCGTAAGGCCGTCATAGTTCTTTGTGTTGGCTAGAGCTTTAGCCACAGCCGCGCCATCGGTGGTCTTGGCTGTCTTGATGGCGTTTGCTAAAAGCATGAAAGCATCGTACGCAGAAGCCCCTACCATGTCGGGTTCAATTTTGTGGCGCTTGCGGTAGGTGGAGAGGAACTCCTGTACAAACTTACGTTTGTCATCTCTGTTAAGGTTGGTAACCATAATGAAGCCCTCAGCTGCATCACCGGCTATCTCTGTGGTCTTGGGGGAGTCGGCCCCCTCTTCGCCAATAAACTGAACTTTGATGCCCATTTCTTTTGCCTGCTTCATTGCCGGGCCAACCTGGAAGTAATAGCCGCTGAAGAAGACAACATCGGGGTTGGTGGCCTTCATCTTTGAAAGGTAGGGCTTGAAATCCTTTTCGCTCATGGGATATTTCTGCTGGGAAACTATCTTTACTTCTGGATGTCCTTTAAGGTACTCGTCAAAGCCCTGCGCCAAGGTAGTCCCGAAGTCATTGTCGCTGACGATTAGAGCTATTTTCTTTGCTTTGAGAAGTTTGACAGCCGTATAGGCGGCGCCTTTGCCCTCTACTGTGCCGAGGAAGCCGTTACGGAAGGTAAAATCACCCTTGGTGATGTCGGGATGGAGAGCATAGGCCGAGACAAGGGGAATCTCTTCATCGTTGAAGATCGCTGAGACAGCGCGTGTCGGCAAGCTGTAAGAACCGGCAACGAAAGCGACGACTTTGTCCTGACCTATAAGCTTATTGGCGAGGGGAACAGACTGTTTGGGGTCTGCCGCATCATCATAGCATACAAGCTCCACCTTTTTGCCTAGAAGTCCGCCGGATGCATTAACCTTTTCCACTGCTAGCTTCACTGATTCGTGAGCGCTGAATCCGTCCGCCGCCGCAAATCCCGTCAGCGGTGTCAGCATACCGATCTTGATCGTGTCTGCCGCCAGCGCTGTCTGGCAGAAACAAACCAAAGCCAGACACATTACCATTGCCGAAACCTTAAAACTTTTTTTCACAATAAAGCGCCTCCTGTATTTTTTTGACAGTCTTTCTGACTGCCGTAAAACACTAATGACCTGCTCCCAGATAGGCTTCTTTTACTCCAGGGTCCTGCATAAGTTCGGATGCTGTTCCTTCGATGCCGATTCGTCCTGTTTCCAGTACGTATCCTCTATCAGATATTTTCAAAGAGGCAAGGGCGTTTTGCTCGACAAGGAGAATAGTCAGCCCTTTTTCTTTGTTAAGACTGCGCAGTACATCAAAAACCTGAGCTGTCAGCTTTGGCATCAGTCCCATGGAAACTTCGTCAACAAAGACCAGTCTCGGCCCTGAAACCAAGGCTCTGGCAATGGCCAACTGCTGCTGTTCCCCTCCCGAAAGAGTACTGGCGGACTGCTTGCTTCTCTCGTTAAGAATGGGGAAAAGTTCATAAATGTAGGCAAGTTCCTGTTTGAGTGAGGCTGGTTTTCCGTAAACTCCCATTAGCAGATTCTCATACACTGAGAGCTGCGGGAAGCATCTGGCGCGTTCCGGCACCATGCGGATACCTAGGTGGGCTCTTTTATGTGCAGGCAAAGAGGTAATGTCCACGCCATCAAAGAGTACAGAACCGGACTTGATTGGCTGAAGCCCCATCAAAGCGCGCAATGTGGTTGTTTTTCCGGCTCCGTTCGCACCGATGATAGAGACTAGTTCTCCATTGTCGATAAAAAAGCTGATGCCATGAACAGCTTCGATATCTCCATAGGAGACATGAAGATCACGAACCTCAAGCAACATCGCTTTCATCTCCCTTGCCAAGATATGCTTCGATAACATCAGGATTGGCGGAAACTTCGGCCGGTGAGCCCTCTGCCAGTTTGTGTCCGTGATCCAAGACAACGATGCGGTCTGAGAGCCCCATCGCCACTCTCATATTATGTTCAATCAATAAAATAGAGACACCTTTGTCTCTGATTCCCAATATAAGTTCTTCAATAACCTTGATTTCCTCGTGGCGCAGCCCGGAGAAGCATTCATCAAGCAGCAGCAGTCTGGGATTAAGTGCCATTGCTCGGGCAATTTCAAGCTTCCTCAGGTTGCCTAGCGGCAGCAGCCCCGATTTTGTCTCCGCTTCGTGCAGCAGCCCTACGGTTTCAAGAATGTGACGTGCCTTTTCACGGCTGGCATTTGTCTTCCAAAATTTCCACGAGTCGATAAAACGGCTGTAATGGGGCATTCCCAAAGCGACAATCACATTGTCTTCCACCGAAAGACCGGCGAAGGGTTTAACTACTTGGAAGGTTCTGCCCACTCCAAGAGCTGCCATTTTGTGCGGCGGCAATCCGTCGGTCCTTTTGCCGTCCAGATAAATTTCTCCCGCTGTCGGCTTATAAACGCCGGAAATCATATTAAAGCAGGTGGTCTTTCCCGCGCCGTTAGGACCCAGAAGTCCGAGAATCTCCTTATCCTGTATATCAAAGCTCACATTGTCAACGGCCTTAAGTCCGCCGAAATGTATGGAAAGGTTCTTTATTGAGACGAGGACACTACTCATCTTTGCCGCCCCCTTTCTGCTCTTTCTTCTTTAACAAATTTTTAAATGACAGCATCGTTGAGCCTCCGAGAATTCCTCCCGGCATAAAACGGATCATCATCAGCAGAAGGAAGGCGTAAAGGAACATTCTGTAGTCCACAAGAGGTCTAAAGATCTCCGGTAGAATCCCCAGCACAAAGGCTCCCAGCACCGGCCCCCAAAAAGTTCCCAGCCCTCCGGCGACGACGATTGAGAGCAAGGTCACGGAGAAGGGAAATGTAAATGAATCCGCGCTGATAAACCTCATGTAGTGCGCGTACAGGGCTCCTGCTAAGCCCGCCATCACTGTTCCTAACACGAAAGCCGTCAGTTTTGCGTTAACAGGGGAGACTCCCATGCTGGAAGCCGCCGTCTCTTCTTCCCGGACAGCGAAACAGGAAAGTCCCGCCCAAGAGCTGGTGAAAAATTTACAGATAACCAGCACGACAACTAGAGCGGCTAGACAGAGAAACATAAACCCATCACCCTTAAGGGCGTGTCCAAAAAGCCGCGCACGCGGTATTCCTCCGATGCCAAGTGCACCGCCGAGAGCTGGCGTATACTGGAATATCGCCACGACGATAAAGTTAATGCCAATGGTGGTAATTGCGAGAAAGTCATTCTTAACCCGCAGACTGGGCAATCCGCAAAGCAGACCGACAATCGCTACGATAAGCAACGATATCGGCAGAGCCTGCCAAAAGGAAAGACCTCCGACCGTGGTCAGCATGGCGTTTGAATAAGCACCGATACCGACGAAGGCGGCGTGTCCTAAGGAAATCTGTCCGGCGTTGCCGACAATGATGTTAAGTCCGCATGCGGCGATAGCCTGGATAATTATCTGTGTTGCCACATTTACAAGATAGCTGTTCATGACAGTCTCCCCCTAACGCTTTCCCATAAGTCCCGTAGGACGCCACATGAGAATGATTATCATGGCAATAAAGGCCAGGGCGTCTCGCGGCATGGGGATATTGGCATAGCCGATAAGGAAGGTCTCCGCCAGTCCTAGAAGCATCGAAGCCAGAACGGCTCCGGGTGCGGAGCCCATTCCGCCGACAACAATAAAGGCCAGTGTTTTATAAGCGGGAACCTCTCCCATCATCGGATATACCTGATTGTAATAAATGCCGACTAAAATTCCGGCGATGGCGGCGATAGCCGAGCCGATGACAAAAGTGAGGGCTACTGTCCGCTGTGTATTGACTCCAAGTGCCGAGGCTGTCTCCATATCCTGTGAGACGGCTCTCATTGCTAGTCCCAGTTCGGTCTTTGTCATCAGCAGCCACAACAGAAGCAATACGGCAGCGGAGATGCAATAGACGGCAATCAATGTTGAAGAGATGGTGATGCCGGAGATTACCAGTGTAGGGAAGGGCAGATTTGCCGGGAAGGTACGGACTTCAGGCCCTGCTACCAGGCGGCAGAGTTCCTCAATGGCAATCAGAAGCGCAATGCTGCTAATGAGGGGGACATAGGGCGGGTACTTGAGAAGCGGAAAATAAATGTATCTTTCGATTAACACGCCGAGACAGGCGCAAAATGCCATGCTCCCTAAGATAGCGATGAACATGCTGCCCGTAGCAGTGTAAAGATAGAGTCCCATGTAGGCGCCGGCGGTATAGACGGAAGCGTGGGCTACATGAAGAATCTTCATTACGCCATAGATCAGCGCAAGCCCCAGGGTGATGAGAGAATACATTGCTCCGGCCGCCAATCCGTTAAGAATTTGTTCGATTAGTAACTGCATATTCGGTTCCCCTCCAGACACTATTAATTCAACTCACTAATTTTAGCTCTTTTCAGAATAATGTAAATTATTTTTTTGTACAAAGAAACCATTCTGCCTGTTTGCTAAGAAAAAAGAAAATTTAGTGTGTAAATTTTTTGTCAAATCATGAAAAAAGTTTATGATGGTAGTGAGTAGTCAACTAGCTCTATGGTAATTTAATAATATAAAAATTAATTATGCAGAAAATCCGCGGGCTGATGGCGGTACTATTTGCCTGTCTTTGCGGCTTGCAATAATGTAGGAAGCCCGAACCAGTGGGGAACAGGTGTTAAAAAAGCTGATTCTACTGCCGGTATTCCTGGGAGTTCGCCGTAAAATTCCGGGTGTTCGGCAAGCGCATCAGCAAGGGATTTTTCCGGCAAGCCATCACCCTTGCGCCAAAAACGCACAGAGCCGAAAGAATTCCAAAAATTGACGATGCCAAGCTCTAAAAAATCGGGCTCCTCATCAAAAAGCTTAGCAAAGAGGAGGTTCTCTGTCTCAAAAATAAATCTGCCCAAGGTATACCCGTGCCCAGCATTAAAATTTTTAATGACATTTTGCATAAATGAGCGGGTTGTGATGTTGTTTGTCAGCCTGATACCGACAAAAGCGGCGGTAATATTTTCCTCGGGAAGGTCAAAAAAAGCCTCGATGGCGAGGTTATCCGCTGTCAAAAAATCTCTCTCGGAGAAAGAGCTCTCTTCACGTTCCTCTCGCTCAAAAACGAGGCAATTCTCCCAGTCTGACCCCTGAGCTATCTGCAGTCTCTCAATAAGCATATTGCAGGTGCTGATTTTGACCAAAGAAGATTCCCCCGCAATCAGAAGATTTTCTTTTTTGCCTAGCGCAGGGTGGTTTTTGATTTCACCGCAAAAATGAGAGGCATCACAACCACTTTTTTCTCTGCCCTGATAGATCGGAGAAATCGCCAGATCCGCTTCCTTTAAAGGTTTATCGCTATTGCTAATGGGTATCACCACCATAATTTGTCCAAAATTTGGTCACGGTATGGTACTTTTAATCGGTGAGATTATTTCAGCATAGAAACAAAGCTTATTCCCAATTTCAGACCATAGAAAATGATAACAAGTCCGCAGGTTATATTTATCACCCGCAGCATCTTGTTGGTTATTTTGCTCTTAAAAATCGAAATTCCTGTGGATACTCCCAAAAACCAAAGTATTGAGGCAGAGGTGATTCCTAGAATGAAGGATAGGCTTTCACCCTCGGGCAGGGCTGCTCTTGATGCGCCGAGCATCATACTGCCGTCAATCAGTGCTTGTGGGTTGAACCATGTAAGCACACAGGCGGAACTAACAACCTTAAATAGGGGGATATTAACATCAGCGGCATCGCTCATAGAGTCTTTTGCCCTTACAAGGCTGACTCCTATTCCTATAACTATCAGGCTTCCCAGACACAAAATGGTCATCTCAAGCCATTTGGCAGCGGACATAATGGCGCCTACTCCCCAAAAACAGGCCAACGCCAAGGTCACATCAAAAAAAATCACAATCAATGCTGTAGCATATACCCGTCGCATAGGCTGAGTCAAAGCTGTATTGATAACAAAAAGATTCTGAAGTCCAATGGGAGCCACATAAGCGAACCCAATGGCCAACCCCTGAAAAAAATAGATCATAATACTTTGTCCCCTTATCTTTTAGTACATTGTTTTTTTATAACTAATATCTCTGTATTTTTAAAGCCGCAAAGATACTACAGGTCTGTCTATCTTCGGATATACGCTCTAACTGTCCGAGATTTGAGACGGAGCCTTGAGCGGGTTAATATTCATGCGTCATCAATGTTGTTTAGGTTTCTCTGCCGCCACGGTACAGCAACATAAACGATAGACTGAGGAAACCTTTGACTGAGTCTTCCGAACCCGAGCTAGCCGCTGCTGCATGTAGACGTATTTTTTTAATAACATGCGCTTCACTCCCTTCCTCACGAAGCGAAAATATAAAAAATTTTTCTTTTGCGTGGGTCATGCGTTCAAGGAAGTCTCCTCTACAGTTCAAATTATGAAAAAGGGCAGAATCCTTAAAGAATAATGTTACCATTATAAGATAGGATTGTGGCATGTCAGTTAAAGCGACTCTAGTTGTCAGTGTTTTTGACAAAAGCTGCGAAGATTATTATATTAATGCTAATAAGGACTGTATGCTAAGCAGAATATATTGCTCTTTGTTGACCGCAAGTTCTGCGGCAAAGCCAAAAAGTTCCCTGATTTTTCGGTGCGGCAGGGAAACGCCCAAAAACCTATAGTTCTTGACCTAAGCTAAAAATCATCATACAAGATAATATTTTGATTAGCTGAAGGTGAATGTCACATAAGCTGCTCCGTCCGCCCTTTGTGCGCCGAGAGATTAACATCATAAAAATCAGGGCGCGAATAAACGGTTGCGTCCTGATTTTTGATGGTTTTCCTCTTTGAATTTTAATTAAGCACTTTTGAGAGGAATTCTTTGGTCCTTTCTTGGCGGGGATGTGAGAAAA
>CAZFWP010000057.1:0-13258 GCA_964522805.1 uncultured Synergistaceae bacterium
TTGAAGGGCTCTGTCTGCTTTGATCCCTCAAAAAACATACTTGCCGAAGGACAAAAACCAACGCACATAAGACATGATGTGCACTTATCCTTGCGGAGCTGAACAATGCCGTTTGCATCACGAACAAGAGCCTCTGTGGGGCAAACCCCGATACATGCTCCACATTGCGAACAAATGTTGAAATTAGGAAAACCGGCGACTGTTTCGACTTTGACTCGTGAAAGAGCCTGAGAGTCCTCTTTGAACCATAACTTGGAACAGGCGGTCATGCATTCCCCGCACTGCACGCATTTTTCAGCGTTCACCTGCATTACCTTCACACAAAATCCCCCCTGAATGTAATAATATAGACCGCCAAATAGAGACTAGGCAGCCTATCCCCAATACTGAAATTTTATCACATATCTTTTATTATTGTTCACTAAAAATAACGGCAAATGTCTCGCAAAAGCAATTTTGTTCATTTTTGTTCAATAATAAGAGATCAAGAGAATGGGAAGGTAAAGCCTCTTTAGTTTAAATACTGCAAAAGAAAAATTTAATTATTTAAATGCATGGTTGACAATTAAGATACAGATGGTAAAATACCCAACAAGTTTTACAATAAATGCTGAGAGGAGGCTGGAATCGTGAATTTTGCCGCTGTTGAACGAGCTAGACGTATACGACGAATCGACCGTTATGAGCATATAGTAAAATGCTATGACGGGGACATAGATTCGATTGCTCGGCGACAGAGATAAAGTGCCATCGGCTGAAAGCACTTTTCGCACGCAAAATCGAGATTCTCGCACCCCTGAGCTGAATTCTGAAGAAAGACATTACGTCAAGTAAGAATTCCGGCAGTTTTCCGAAAAAACGAACCAAGTGGGCACATAGTGCCAATAAGGGTGGTACCGCGGGTAATTTAACTCGTCCCTTTTCTTCATTAGGAAGAAAAGGGACGAGTTTTTTGTGTTTTAGGTCCTACGAGGATTAAAAATAAATAATATAAATTGGGAGGAATTTTTAATGACAACAGCAAAAAAAGGTAAGGTAATACTTGCGTACAGCGGCGGACTAGACACATCGGTAGCTATTCCTTGGCTTCACGACCAGGGTTATGAAGTTGTGACTTTGACTATGAATGTGGGACAGCAGGCAGATAACCTTGTGGAAATCAAGCAGAAGGCTTATGAAGTGGGAGCTGAAAAGGCCTATGTTGTTGATTTGCGCGAAGCGTTTGTTGACACCTTTGTTTGGCCGGCCCTTAAGGCAAACGCCATGTACCAGGGAGTCTATCCTCTCAACTCAGCCCTTTCCCGCCCGATGATCGCTCAGGCGATGGTGTGGTGTGCCGAGAAGGAGGGCGCTGTGGCTGTCGCTCACGGATGCACCGGTAAGGGACAGGATCAGGTTCGTATGGAAGTATGCTGCAATGCGCTAAATCCTGAGCTGGACGTGTTGGCTCCCGTCCGTGACTGGGGTTTTACCAGAGAAGAGGAGATGGACTATGCCCAGGCCCACAATGTGCCTGTGCCGACGACACGCAAAAGCCCCTACAGCCTTGATGACAATCTTTGGGGGCGCTCTATTGAGTGCGGAATTCTTGAAGATCCCTGGAATGAGCCTCCCAAGGATGCCTATGCGCTGACGGCTGACCCCAAAGAAGCACCCGATGAAGAAGTGACCGTGGAAATTACTTTTGAATGCGGAGTTCCGGTCGCTATTAACGGCAAGAAAATGGGCAGCATCGAGCTGATTGATTTTATGAACAAAACAGCAGGGGCTGCCGGTTACGGACGTATCGATGTCATTGAAGACAGGCTTGTAGGATTTAAGAGCCGTGAAGTTTATGAATGTCCGGGCGCGCTTGCGCTGATTGCCGCACATAAAAAACTGGAAGCGATCACTCTTTCAAAGGATACACTCAAGACAAAGAAAGAGCTTGAGGTGAGATTTGCGGAGATGGCTTATGAGGGATACTGGTTTTCACCTCTGATGGAAGCGGTGCAGGCTTTTATGGACACGACACAGAAAACAGTTAACGGTACAGTAAGAATGAAATTCTACAAAGGCAATGCGATAATAAACGGTATGAAGTCAGATACTTCCGTCTACAGCAAAGAGCTTGCCACTTACTCTGCCGGAGACATTTTTGACCAGTCAGCCTCAGTCGGTTTCATTAAAATCTGGGGCATGCCGATTAAGACTTGGAGACAGAAGCACAAGGACAATAATATTAATCCAATTGACGACCTCATCGTCGCCAAGGGGAAAGAAGCCTACTAAATTTTAGCCTTTTGATGTAAAATGGCGCGGCTGCTGAAGCAAAAGTATCTTGCTCGGGCAGCTGCGCCATTGATGTTTATTAAAGATAAGTTATTCTGTACGCAATGACTCCATGGTAACCTTAACATGGTTCATCATCAGTTTTTCACACTCTGCCTCATCATGGTTTTGCAGTGCTTCCAGAATTTTGATGTGCTCTTCTAAGCTGGGGTTTTCGTCAAAATCAAAAAATGACTCGAAAAACAGGGCTTGAACAAAGGTTCTTGAGAGGGCGTTTTTAATGTAGTCATAAAGAGCTGTGTTTCCGGATGATTCTGCGATAATGAGATGAAATTCATCGTTGACTTTAAGGTATGACTCCAAGTCTCTGTCTTCAAAAGTTCTTCTTTCCGCATCGATCTGTTCTTGAAGCATACAAAGCTGAAGGGGGGTTATTTTGTGAGCTGCTTTTTTTATAGCCATTACTTCTAAGTATTCACGTACTTCATACGTGTCCATGATTTCTTCTCTGGTGGGGGATGCCAGACAAGCGCCCCAGCCGGGTTTGATCTGCACTAATCCCTCATTTTCCAGCTTTCTGAGCGCCTCTCTTACCGGTGTTCTGCTGACGGCGAACTCTTTTGCGATGGCTATCTCTGGAAGACGCTGACCAATGGTCAACCTTTTTTCAAAAATATGTTTTCGTATTTGTCTATATACGTAATCAGCGGCTGTCTCCGTCTGAATGTGCTGTATATCCATTTACATAGCTCTCCTTCATATCCATATATACTATGGGGTATTATACATATTTTTTAAATATTTTGCGCATGTTAGTTCCGCGTATTTTCAATCTCTGCGGTCGTAAATAAAGACCTATGCTGATGCGCACTTTCGCTGCGATGCTCCTCATGCTTATTACTGCTTAAATATCCAGTGTCCTAAAGCTTGCCGACTGCCTGTACCTTGGTAAATGACTATTGACACGGACGCTGTTTTGCACCAGAATCTCATAAATATAAGAAGGAAAATTTCCACCATGCAAAAACGCAGCTTTGCTCTTTATATATAGTGTGTCTTGAACAGTAAACAAATTTTGTGATTCATGCCTGGGTTGTTTAGTTCTTATACGTTTCAGGAGGGACAACACTCTTTCCTACATACGCTTTCTTCCGGAAAAACCAACGCCGCAGAAGGAAAATGTTATAGCTTGAAGAGCCATACTGTACTTGGTAACTATCATTAATTTTGTTAAAATCCCCCCCCCTTCTGTTTAGCTAATTACCGCAAGTATAAATGCCCTATTAAAAAATATTTTTACGTAATCTAAATCCCTTGACACTTAAATGTAATTGATATATAAAAGCAGTAGAAAATGTATTCACTGTATACCATAGAATTATATCTCATATTACGTATAAGGAGTGGTTGTTGTGATGGATCTTAACAAGCTTTGCGGCATGGCAGGCAAGACCGCGATTATTACGGGTGCAGCATCGGGAATCGGAGCCGGAATCGCCAGATTTTTTTCTGATAATGGTGTGAGGGTCATTATCGCTGACATCAATGAAGATCTTGCCTCCCAGGTTGAAAAGGAAATCAACGACGCCGGCAATGAGGCGCATTTCATGAAATGCAACGTCACTAAAGAGGCCGACTGTAAGGCTCTCGCCGATGCGGTCGCTGAGAAGTTCGGACGCATTGATATCCTTGTCAACTGCGCCGGTGTTGCACGCCGTCACACAGTTGAAACTCTGCCGGAAGCGGATTGGGATTTGGCTATCAATGTAACTCTCAAAAGCGTGTTTTTGATGAGCAAACATGTTATCCCCCACATGAAAAAGGCCGGCGGCGGCAAGGTTGTCAATATCGGTTCCGGCTGGGCTCTTAAGGGCGGAGACCATGCGGTATCATACTGCGCGGCGAAGGGCGGCGTATGGAACATGACCCGCGCTATGGCGATAGACCACGGACCAGACAATATCAACATCAACTGCGTCTGCCCGGGAGACATTGACACACCGATGCTCAAGAGCGAATGTGAGCAGCTCGGCGGAGTCTATGACGAAAAGTACAAAGCGGATTGCGCGCAGCGTCCAATGGCGCGTCTTGGCGCACCGGTAGATGTCGCTATGTGCGTATTCTTCCTTTGCAGCGGCATGGCTCCTTGGGTTACGGGAAGCAGCCTTGTTGTGGACGGCGGCGGTATTGCATAAGAATTAAATTTCTATCACAGTCATTGGCACAGCGCTCCATCTACCCTTGAGCCGTATTTAAAAAAGCAATTTACAGAAGACAATCTGCCGATTTTAAGTGCAAGCGAAAGGGTCTTATGGGCTTTAATCTAAATAATTTAGGAGGTAAGTGAATGTCAAAGAAAATGTATCCGTACATCCCAAATTCGGAGCCTTCAGTTCAGGCCGAGATGCTGAAGTTTATCGGTGTCGATTCTATCGAAGACCTTATAGCCGACATTCCCGATGAAGTACGTTTGAAAGAGCCGATGGATATGCCCGAGCCTTTTAATGATGAGGCGAGTCTGTTCAGACATGTAAGCTCCATTCTCAATAAAAACACCACGGCAGAAGAACTGCGCTGCTTCCTGGGCGCAGGATGCTATAACCGCTACGTGCCTGCTGTCGTGGACGAAGTGATCAACCGCTCAGAGTTCCTTACCGCCTATGCGGGAGAACCATACGAAGACCACGGGCGTTTTCAGGCGATGTTTGAATATCAGTCAATGATGGCTGAACTTCTTGACTTTGACGTCTGCAACGTGCCTAACTATGACGGCAGCCATGCAGCCAACACCTCTTTGCGCATGGCCACAAGAATAACCGGCCGCAAAGAAGTTCTTATTCCCCAAAATATCAACCCAGACACAATGAAAGCCTTAACAACATATTTGCAGCCCGACGTAAAAGTAACTTTTGTTGACTACAACAGCAAAACAGGTCGCATCTGTCTCGACAGCCTCAAAGAAAAGCTGACGGATAACGTCGCAGCGGTGCTGGTGATGAACCCTAACTTCTTCGGAGTCATTGAAGACAAAGTGCAGCAGATATCCGAGATGGCCCACGCTCACGGAGCTCTGATGGTGGCTGCTGTCGAGCCTTCATCACTTGGACTTCTCACTCCTCCCAGCCACTATGGTGCGGATATTGCCTGCGGTGACCTCCAGCCTCTCGGAATCCATATGAACTATGGTGGCGGCGTGGCGGGTTTTATCGCCACATCAGACACTCCCCGCATTGTTGAAGAATATCCCTCACGTCTGTTCGGTATTGCTCCGACAAGCGAAGGTGAGTGGGGATTCGGCGACGTAATGTGGGAACGTACCTCCTTTGCCAACAGGGATAGCGCCAAAGAGTTTGTCGGTACCCATTCAGCCCTTTGGGGACTCGCTGCCGGTGTATATCTTGCATCAATGGGACCTCAGGGCATGAAGGAACTTGGCGAAGCGGTTCTTCAGCGCCAGGCTGCGCTCAAAAAGGCTCTCTCCACAGTTAAGGGCATTAAGCTTGATCGCTTCTCCGGCGTAACCTATGAAGAGTTTGTAGCTGATTTCAGTGAATCAGGCAAGAGCGTGGCGGAAATTAACGAATCACTTCTTGCAAATGGTATTCTCGGCGGGTTTGATCTCGGAACGGAATTCCCTGAACTGGAAGGCTGTATGCTTATTTGCGTAACAGAGCGCACAACAGCGGATGATATCAAGGCCCTTAAGGCCGCACTTGAAGAAATACTCGGATAGGGAGGAGGCGCGCAAATGATGAACGCACTTGAAAGAATGAAAAAGTTCCACCAGGCAAAATGGAATGAGCCTATTATTTATGAAATCAGCGAACCGGGACAGCGTGCAGTATTAGTCCCCGGAGCCTGCTGCGACTGTGTGTCCGTTGAAGAGGCTGTTTCCGCTCTTCCCGAAGGAATGGTGCGCAAAGATAAGCCTAACCTTCCCGAAATAGCACAGCTTCAGCTTGTAAGACATTACAACCACCTTTCACAGGAAAATATCGGCATTGACGGCAATATCGACATAGGACAGGGTACTTGTACTATGAAGTATAACCCTAAGGTAAATGACAGGCTTGCAGGGCTTGCCAAAATTACTGATATGCATCCGCTGCAGCCGGTCAAGACAGCTCAGGGTGTTTTGGAAGTTTACTATAGGCTGACCCAGCTTTTCAAAGCCATTACCGGTCTAGATGCCGTTTCTGTCCAGGGCGGTGGCGGTTCGCACGGTGTCTTGGCTTTGGCCTCGGCAGTGCGCGCCTACTGGCGCGACAAGGGTGAAGAAGAAAAACGCGACGAAATAATAACCACGCTCTTCTCACACCCAGTAGACGCTGCTGTCCCTATATTTAAAGGATACAAAGCGATAATCATTCAGCCCGACGCTGACGGTTATCCTGATATTGAAGCATTTAAAGCGGCTCTCTCCGAGCGAACGGCGGCAATATTCTTTACCAACCCTGAAGATACCGGTATCTTCAATGTCCGTATTAAAGAGTTTACCAGGCTTGCTCATGAAAAAGGCGTTATCTGCTGCTACGACCAGGCTAATGCCAACGGACTTCTGGGAATCACCAGAACAGCGGAAGCGGACTTTGACATGTCGTTCTTCAACCTCCACAAGACATTCTCCTCACCGCACGGATGCGGCGGACCTGGATCAGCGCTTGTGGCGGCAAAGAAAGAGCTGCGTCCCTATCTACCCAAGCCTATGGTGGAGTACAGCCCCGAAAAGGGATACTACCTCGACTTTGACATGCCTAAATCATGCGGTAAAATCAAATCATTCTGGGGTGTAATTCCGGCAATCGTCAGAGCATACTCTTGGATAATGATGCTAGGAGCTGAAGGACTAAACGAAGTTTCCCGCGTCGCTATACTCAACAACAACTATTGCATGAAGAAGATCCTGGAGATACGCGGAGTCTCTCTCTCGTTCCCACACCACCCTTCGCGCATTGAGCAGGCTCGCTACAGCTGGGAAAAAATGAAAGAAGAGACAGGTTTTGGTACGGCTGACGTTCAGAGAGTGATTCCTGACTTTGGGACACATTACTGGTCAAGCCATGAGCCTTGGGTAATCCCCGAGCCATTCACCATTGAACCCAGCGAATCATACTCCAAGACGGACATTGACGATTTTGTCGCAGTCCTTGAGGAGATCTCGCGCATGTGCTACGAAGAGCCCGAAGCTGTAAAACACGCTCCTTCAAACAGCACTGTTCACCACATCGACCACGACTACTTTGACGACCCGAAAATGTATGCGATAACATGGCGCGCATACAACAAGAAGTACAAAGGCTACTTCGAGCACAGATAAAATGAAGATAGGCTTCCTCATTAACCCGATTGCAGGTATGGGGGGCAGTGTCGCCCTCAAGGGTACGGACGGAGAGGAAACTCTCCGCCGCGCCCTTGAGCTTGGCGCACTTCCAATGTCCCCGGAACGTGCACGTGCCGCGGTGCGGGAATTTGCCGATGCAGCGAGCGAGCACACCTTTTACGCTCCGTCAGGAATAATGGGAGCTGATATCCTTTCTGAATACGGAATAAAGGCTGAAATAATCTCCCTCCCCTCAAGCAGCAGCAAACCTGAAGATACTAAAAGGGCGGCTGAGGAGATGAAAGCCCACGGGGTGGATTTGATTGTTTTCGCCGGCGGTGACGGTACTGCGCGTGATATATGCTCGGTAATCGGTGAGAGCATTCCGGTAATCGGCATTCCTGCGGGAGTAAAAATTCACTCAGGCGTTTACGCCAAGCGCCCTTGCGATGCTGGGCGACTTACTCGGAACTTTCTTATCAACAAAGTAAAGCGATTCTCTGTTACAGAGGTAGTAGATATTGACGAAGAAGCCTTCCGTGACAACATTGTGCGCGCCAGGCTCTATGGCTATATGAACATCCCCGACGACAGGGAATATATGCAAGAACGTAAGGCCGGCTCAGCAGGCAAGGAGGCGGAAGTTACCTCAAACCTCGCCCTCTATATCGTTAAAGAAATGAAACCCGGCGCTCTGTACCTTATAGGTTCAGGCTCTACAACCTCGGCAGTTACTAAGCATATGGGTATTAATGGAACCTTGCTTGGTGTTGATGCCGTATCGGACAAGCAGCTGTTGGGCAAAGACCTTACCGCCAAAGAGATTGCAGAGATACTCAGTAAATACGAGTCAAATAAAAGATATCTGATAATAACTATTATCGGCGGTCAAGGACATATATTCGGGCGCGGCAACCAGCAGTTAAGCCCTGCGGTGCTGCGTTTAATTCCCAAAGAAAACATTATTGTCATCGCAACTCCCGGCAAACTTTCTCAGCTTTTCGGAAAATCGCTTATTGCCGATACCGGCGATACTGATTTGGACAAAGCTTTCAGCGGTTACATTGCGGTAACCACAGGATTTGGACAGAGAACAATGACTCGTATCGGGTAGGGGGAATAGATGTGGCACGTTATGAAGAACTTGACGGTAAAAGAGTAATGGTCACAGGAGCGGCTAGCGGCATAGGTCTGGCCACCGCTCAGCGTTTCGCCCAGGAGGGCGCGCGTGTTTTTGTGGTAGATTACAACGAAAAAGCTACAGAGCAGGTGATGAAAGAAAACCCTGACTTCGCGGGATATTCCTGCGGCGATGTCAGCAAGGAAAGCGACGTCTTGCGCGCTTTTGAAAAAATGGACAATGAACTGGGCGGAATTGACGTTCTAATATCAAATGCCGGTATCAGTATCAGAAGCGACTTTACAGACATAACCTATGAACAGTGGAAAAAAGTAATTGACATCAACCTCAATGGTATGTTCCTCTGTGCTCGCGAAGCTGCACGCCGTATGGCAGAGAAAAAGTCCGGCGTTATCCTTATGACCGCTTCCACAAACGGGACAGAGGGACATCGCTGGTACACAGACTACAACGCCTCAAAGGCGGGAGTAATCCTGCTTACCAAGAGTATGGCTCTGGAACTGGCCCCACATGTAAGAGTCAATTGTGTCTGCCCCGGATATGTCTTAACGCCGATGCAGCGCGCCGAGTACACAGATGAAATGCTCGCTAAAGTTAACGAAGGCATTCCCATGAAACGCCACGCCGAACCCGCAGAAATCGGCGCCCTATACGCCTTTTTAGCTTCCGACGAGGCAAAATACATCACCGGAGCGGATATCAGAATAGACGGCGGAGAAACAGCCGGATTGTATTAAGTCATTAATTTTACAATATTATTTTTATTTCCATGAGAACATAGAGGTAATTCGATAAAGTAAGTAATTATTGTGATAAATAATATTGAATTTCTAAAAAATGAAAGAGGTGCGTAGAGTGAAAGCCAATCCAAAATATCTATCTTTTTATTATGAAAACATTACTGAGCTACCAGACATTAAAATTGAAAGAAATAAAACTGCGCTTCTTGTTGTTGACATGCAAAAACACTTTCTTGCAAAAGATGGGTTTGATGCAGATTTATTTAGGGAAATGGGGGAATGGGACCGTTGGGAGCCATACTTTGACCATGTTGAGAAAGTTACAATTCCTAACAATCGTAGACTAATTGAGTGCTGTCGGAAAAATGGTATTGAAGTTACGTTTGGCAGAATTGCAGCCCTTAAATCAAATGGTGCAGATAGATGTCGTGTGCAAAGTACAGTTGGTTGGAATAACATATTAGTTCCAGTTAATTCGGAAGGTGCTGCAATGATGGACGAATTAGCTCCATTAAATGATGAGATTGTTGTAAATAAAACAACAGATAGCGTGAGTCTTGGTACAAACTATTCTGAATTAATGCGTAATATGGGTATAGATACAATAATTGTAACTGGTGTTGTAACTGACCAGTGTGTTGCAGGGACAGTTAGAGTTTTGGCTGATCATGGATTTAAAGTTATATGCGTAGAAGACTGTTGTGCTGCTCCTGATATGACATTGCACGAAATGGAACTAAAGATTATGAATATAATATACTGTAATGTTATTTCAACCAATGAAACAATTGAATTAATAGAAAAGTCAGAGTAATTTATAGTTATATAAGTAAATATAAGATTATTTTAATGATTATTTTATTTTTTGAGAGGGGGAAGTGTTATGAGTAATGCTTTAAAAAAAGAACTGACTTTGTCGCAAATAATTGCAATGGCTGCTGGTGGAATGATTGCTGCTTGGATGGTTGAAATAAGATATTGGTTTGAAATAACAGGACCAGGGTCTTTGCTGTGTTTATTGGCATGTGGTATTATATTATTGCCACTTTGTTTAATATACACTGAAATGACTGCGATGTTACCATATGCTGGTGGAGAAAATATTTGGACATCGAATGCGTTTAATTGGGATACAGGCTGGCTTGTTGGCTGGTTTATGTTTCTTTTGTATCTTTCTGCAATGCCAAATGTGACCATTGGAATTTCTACGATGGTATCCTATCTATACCCCTTAAGTTTCATACAACTTAAAATATTGGCATGTATTATAATTTCAATTTGGTTTATAATGGTCAATTTAGAAATAAAACATCTTGCAAATATCCAAAACGTAATGTTCTGGAGCACATTAGTTATATCAGTTATAACATCAATGATTTTTATATTTAATGACAATTGGAGCTGGGGCAACCTCTCTCCGTGGTTCCCTAAGGGCATGGCAGGTTTCTCTGCTGGATTGGGATTGCTGATGTTCAAATTTATAGGATTTGACTTGATTCCACAGCTAGTAGAAGAATCAAATTTTTCTAAGAAAAAAATAATATTGGGTTTTATTGGGAGTATGCTTTGTACTTTCTTGGTTTACGGACTAGCCATAGTGGGAATCGCAGGTATTGTATCTAATGACTGGGTTGCTAAAATAGATATAGTTGATCCCAGAGTTGCAGACATGATTGGAATGCATTGGTTGGCATTGGTGATTGTAGTAATGGGTGCAATCACTTGTATTACGACTCTCTCTGGGTTCTGGCTTGCTGCATCAAGAACAATCTTTGGCGGAGCTGTTCAGCGCCAAGTTCCTCCGCAGTTAGCTATCTTGAATAAGCATGGGCAACCGTGGATTGCTAACACCATAGTGTTCATATGTTCTTTGTATTTTTGTATTATGGCACCAGAAGCGTGGATTAACTATATTTTCACCATTACCGTTGGTGCGGCAGGAGTTATATATCTTTTTGTTTCTTTGTCATTTATGAAATTACGCAAAATGCATCCAGAATGGAACAGACCATATAAATGTCGTTTCCCGCTGCTTATGGGAATAGAATCTGTCCTTTTTTGCATATATTGTTTGTACCAGTGTGTAAAGGCAATGGATGCTGCAACATGGATAGCCCTAGGAGTGTATTTCTTGATGGGATTTATTCTGTATGTATATGCAAAAGTGCAGCAGAAAAAAGATCCCAAAAACTGGGCGCCGTTCATTCCATCCCCCGATACAGTCGCCTCAGATTTTGAATAATAAGATCAATAGTTGTCTATGATTGTTTGTTTTTAATAAATAATAAAGCAGGGGCTGCCTCTGACAATTTAAGCTACTGCTTTATTATTTCTATTTTAATGATGTTGTGTTTTAGTAGGCATTCAAGGGTGGATGATATAAATAAAACAATTATGTAAATATTTTATAGAAGAGATGGAGTGAAATGGCTTAGAAAGATGAGCTTTAAAGACTTAACATCCTCCTATGGCAGTGTCTTAATGATCAGTGGTGTCATAGGCGCAGAGGTTCTTATTTTTCTTGTCATTACAGCCTTAACCGCCACCAGTTATCGATTCTAAGCTGGATAATTGTGGGGTTTTTGTCATTGATCGCAGTGAGCTAAATGCCGTCACGTTATCCTAAGTCCGGCGTTATCCTTATGACCGCTTCCACAAACGGGACAGAGGGACATCGCTGGTACACAGACTACAACGCCTCAAAGGCGGGAGTAATCCTGCTTACCAAGAGTATGGCTCTGGAACTGGCCCCACATGTAAGAGTCAATTGTGTCTGCCCCGGATATGTCTTAACGCCGATGCAGCGCGCCGAGTACACAGATGAAATGCTCGCTAAAGTTAACGAAGGCATTCCCATGAAACGCCACGCCGAACCCGCAGAAATCGGCGCCCTATACGCCTTTTTAGCTTCCGACGAGGCAAAATACATCACCGGAGCGGATATCAGAATAGACGGCGGAGAAACAGCCGGATTGTATTAAATGTGTGCAGAAAAATATTGGAGCGGCTTGCTTTCAAGCAAGATAGCAGCGATATTCCGTAGTCAGGGGGGACTTAAGTGATTAAAAGAAAAATAATCAAGGGTAAAATTTGGACTTGCGACCCAAAGAAAAAATGGGCCGAGGCTTTTTGTGTGGAAAATGAAAAAATACAAAGTGTAGGCTCTTTTGATGAGGTCAAAGCTAATTTGGCTGACGGTGGTTATGAGTTGGTGGACTACCACGACAATTTGATTATCCCGGGTATGACAGACGCTCATATTCATGCTACCGCTTATGCAAAACAAGATTTATATGTAAATTTATCATCAGCAGGGTCTCTTAACGACGCTGCTAAGCTTATATTGGAAAGAGCGAAACAAGTGGAACCGGGACAGTGGATAAGGGCTATAAACTTTAACGAAGCATCATGGGATGCCCCGATTAAACCGGATATTGTTTTTATGGACTCTCTTAAAGTTGATAATCCAGTGATTATGAGCCGCTACTGCGGCCATTTTCATGCTGTAAATACAAGAGCTCTTATGGAGAGCGGGCTGTGGGATGTTCAAGATGTAAATGTTGTGAGAGACAAAGATGGCAGCCACAAAGGACAGCTCACCGAGGGGGCAGCTGGCAAAATTATAGAGACTGTCGCTGCTTTTTACGAGAAGCCGGATGCTATAAAAGCACTGATTGAAAAAAGCTGTCTTAAACTTTCATCTCTTGGCATTACAGCCGTACATGCCTGCGACGCGCCAAGCTACGCTTTAGGTGAGGACTTAGCCGCATGTCAGGATTTGGAAGC
>CAZFWP010000058.1:0-13169 GCA_964522805.1 uncultured Synergistaceae bacterium
GCTAGGACTGTCATTATATACCTTTGCGAAGCAGAAGATACCACTTGTCCCGATTTGTGCGGAGGCTGTCCTGTCGGCACAAAAATTACTTCTGACAGTTCAAAAGCGGCACAGGCATCATCAGCGGCTCTTAGATGCCCGTAATGTATAGGATCAAAGGTGCCGCCCATTATCCCTACCCTGCGTTTTAATGTGCTTGCCATAATGATATCTCTCCTGTAATTAAATTACACAATTGATATATTAATTTATTCTGATTTTTCTTCTGCTGAAACCTCTTCAAGTTCCTCAATAGGCATATCGTCAAAGTCTGAAGGATAATAGTCAGGATAGAAATCAAATTCCTTATATCCTATAGTTATACTGTCTCCCGATTTAGCACCGGCAGCCTCTAAGAGCTGCTCAACTTTAAATTTACGCAATAATCTGGTAAATCTGGCAACATTCTCATCCTGGCTGAGGTCATATCTTTCAACAGCTTTTTCTAGCCTCTGGTGCATCACTCTGTAGCCGCCGCCATGTAGGGAAATAATTTGTATCTTGTTGCGCCTGCTGCGCATAGGGGTCTTTTCCAATGATGGGTCTTCAAATGCAAATAATCTCACATCACTGTGCGGTCTTGGATTTTCGTCAGTAAATTTGATTATCTGTTTTACAAGTTCTGGAATGCCTTCTTCTGTCAAAGCACTCACAGCACAGAAGGGAACATTCTTCGCCGCAAAGTGGCTCTTTAATTTTTCCAGCAGTTCTTCCGGCTCATCAATCTCGTCAAGTTTGTTCGCCACAACAAAATAGGGGCGTTCATCCAGCTGTGTATCATAGGAGCGCATTTCGTTTCTTACCGTCTCCAACTCAAGTAAAAGTGCATCGCAGTCGGAAACTTCAAGGCTTAATACATGAATCAGCAAACGGCTTCTGTCAATGTGCCGGAGAAATTCCAGCCCGAGCCCCTTATTCATATGAGCGCCTTCGATTAATCCTGGGATATCTGCAATTACTATATGTTCGTAGCCTGAGTTGAGAACTCCGAGATTGGGAGAGAGAGTAGTAAAAGGGTAATTGGCTATTTTGGGTTGTGCATTAGATATTGCCGCTAAGATGCTGGATTTGCCGACATTAGGAAGCCCAACTAGGCCTACGTCCGCAATCAGACGAAGCTCTAATCTAAGATCTGCTTCCTCTCCGAGGTCGCCGTTCTCACAGAAGCGCGGTGCTTTCCTGGCGGAGTTTGAGAAGTAACGGTTACCGCGCCCTCCCCTGCCTCCCTTTGCCGCAAGGAATCTATCCTTTGGCTCGACAAGGTCCGCGAGCCCTTCTCCGCTTTCTGCATCGTATACAAGCGTTCCGCAAGGCACATAGAGAATTATGTCATCTCCGGCTGCGCCGTTTCTGGCTGACCCCTTGCCGTGATTTCCGTTAGAGCCTTTTATGTGTCTCTGATATTCAAGGTCCGCAAGCGTTTGGAGATTATTGGTGGCTTCTAATATAATGTTGCCGCCCCTGCCGCCGTTACCTCCGTCAGGACCGCCGTTTGGTTTAAATCTCTCGCGCAGGAAACTCATACAGCCATTGCCGCCGCGTCCGGCCTTTACAGAAATACGTACAGAATCAATAAATTTCATTTAACTACCTCATGTCTCTAAAATATGAACTACAATAATATAAATGGGGGCCTTTAAAATAGGCCCCCATACTTATCTCTATTTAAGCAGAACTATATTGTTTCAGGTTCTACTGTTACGACCTTACGGTCTGCCTTTGTCAGGAAGCGAACTTTACCTGTAGCAAGGGCAAAAAGAGTATGATCACGACCTAGCCCTACATTCTGTCCGGGGTGGAACTTTGTTCCACGCTGACGAACAATTATGGTTCCTGCATTTACAAACTGACCGTCGCTGCGCTTTACACCAAGATACTTAGGCTGACTGTCGCGACCGTTAGTACTACTACCTTGACCTTTTTTATGTGCCATAACTTAATATCCCCCTCTATCGTCTAAAACTAGCCGTTAATTCCTTCAATAACTACGGAAGTGAACTGCTGGCGATGTCCGCGGAATTTACGATAGTTCTTCTTTCTGCGGTACTTAAAGACGATGACCTTGTCGTCTTTGCCATGCTCAATAACTTTTCCCGTTACAGCCGCCCCTTCAACATAAGGAGCACCGACAACGGCGCCGTCATCTTTACCGAGAAGGATAACCTTGTCAAATGTTACCTGTGCACCCTCTTCAGCGTGGATTTTCTCAAAGCGAATTTTGTCTCCGGCGGAGACTCTGTACTGCTTACCGCCTGTTTCGATTACTGCATACATATATATTTTCCTCCCTCCGCTGTGTGTCAGGCAGCTATTTAGCTTTCAAGGCCCACACCAAGCGTATTCTAAACCTGTGTATTGTAGAGATTTTTCGGTAAAATGTCAATGCCCCTGAGACTGTTGGTTGTAAGTTTATCAGACATATATTGTCTCTAGGATACAATATATACTCGTACAATTTATTTTTGTTTTTTGAAATCCAAAAGTGACTTAGCATGTTTGAGTGCTTCGTTAGATGTTTCGTCTCCTGCAAGCATTCTGGCAATTTCCTTCTCCCTTTCGTCGCCTTTTATTTCTGATATCACCGTATCGTCAGCAGTTCGCTTTACAAGGAAGTGTTGGTCAGCCATTGCCGCTATTGTTGCCTCATGAGTAATTAATATTGTGCGGCATCGTTGGGATAATTCCCGTAGCTTGTATCCCGCGAGCAATGCCGTTTTGCCGCCCAAGCCTGCTTCGACTTCGTCAAAAATAAGTGTACCGGGCAGTTTATCATCACCAACAGCAAGCTGTAGTGCTATTAATATTCTACTTAACTCTCCCCCCGAAGCAGTTTTACCCACAGGCTGTGGGTGTTGGTCTGGCAAGGTGAGAGTAAAAGAGGCATTTTCCGCACCGTTGGCCCGGACTCTGTTAAGCTCCTCTATTTCGATGTTAAACAGTGCATATTCCATTGCTAAGTCTCGCAAGTGATTATTGACTTTTTGCGCAAGCGCACGCGCGGAATCTTTACGGATGTTTCTGATCTCAACTGCAAGGGAACTGATTTTCTTTTTGAGGTTTTTAGCTTTTATTTCAAGTTCGTCGATTTCATTATGAACCTCTTTCAACCATAATAGAGCCTCTGATGCACTGATTGCGTAGTCTGCAAGTTCTCGGCAGTTTTTGAGGTTAAGGCTGCGTTTTATTTTCCTCAGTATACCTAGTTTTTTTTCTAAGCGGTCTCGTATCTCGTCAACATTCTCATATTTATTCTCTGCGGCAGAGATTGTATTTAGTTTTTTAGATACTTCTTGTGCGGAGTAAAGCATCTTTTCTATGTCTGCTCTGATACTGCTGTCAGGTTCTTGAATTACTGCGTATATGTCTTTAGCGATATTTTCCAGTTCTTCAATTAACCCCTCACCCGAAGATGCTCCTGAGAATCGGTTACTCAACATTTTGTACGATTCATAGCGTCTGACGTTATTTTCTAAGTCTTTTAGCTCTTTGAGCCATAAATCTTCGCTGTCAGCGGCAAGCTCCAATGAGTGTATCTGTCTGATTATCCCTTCGGCATCTTGGTACTTTTCTTCCATTTCAGTACGTTTTTTCTTTACAGCCAGGATTTCTTTTTCAATGAGCAGAGTCTCTTTGAATGTTTCATTTAGCTGAGCCTTGACATGGGCAAGATGTTCTCCGCCGCAGGAATCCACCAATTCCAGCTGAAGATTGGGGTCGAGCAGGCCTAGCTGGGCAAATTGGCTTTGGATAACAATTTCTGACTCCATCGCAGATGAAAGAGCGTTTAACGGCAGCATTACGTTTTGAATTGTTAGCTTTCCGCGACCGGAACGGTTAAAAAATCTCCTGACAAGTACAGTCCCGTCTTGCGGCTGATATTCGTCATCTAGTCCGATTAAACGATCTGTTGTAATCAACAGCTGCACGTCACATGAGTCCTCATTGCTATGAATGAGGTTCGTTTGGGCTCTTTTCCCTGAGATAAATTCGAGCGCCCGCACAAGGCTGCTTTTGCCTGAACCGCTTTCCCCAGTGATAACAATAAAATCCCCGGAAAAAGTCATGCTAGCATCTTTTATGCCTCCAACTCCATGAACGACAAGCTCTTCGACCAATCTAATCTCCTCCGTCTGTAATACCGTTAAAGCCCCAGCGCAGTTTTTCTCTAAGCAAATCGTAGTAACTCCTGTTTTTGAGTTCTATTGTACTGACAAAAATATCCGAGTCCAGCATCACTTCCAGGCGGTCGTCCGGAAGAAGCTCATATCCCAATTGCCCATCTTGTGTCAGCATTAAATTTCTCATATTTCCTTTTGGAGCAATAACCGCCAGATCCGTACTGCTGAGGACGACCGGTCTTGCATACAGGGTGTGTGCACAGATAGGAGCCACAAGCATACAGGGAACATGGGGAGGAATAATAGGGCCTCCTGCCGAAAGTGCGTATGCTGTGGAACCTGTGGGAGTGGAAAGAATCAAGCCGTCTGCTAAAAAGAAGGAAAGAATCTCTTCCCCTACCTTAACTTCTAGATCTATCACTCTTGCCAGATTGCCCTTTGAGATTACCAGATCATTCAAGGCGTGAAGCTCATAAACCAAGCGTTCTCCGCGCCATACGTGTCCTTTCAGCAGGTTTCTTTTTTGAAGGACAAAGTTGTTGCTAAGTATGGATTTGATGTCCTCTATTGCTGAATTAGGCGAGCCTGTGGCTAAAAATCCCAGTCTTCCTAGGTTGATTCCGTAAAGAGGAATCTTGTAGCCAAAGGTGTATCTTGCCGCACGGAGGAAAGTGCCGTCTCCTCCAAGAATAATCGCGAAGGAAACGGAATTCTTCCATGCTATATCAGAGGTTTCCGGTACGCTGATGACAGCCGCTTCATGGGGAGGAAGCAAGAAATTTATGCCGTTTTCTTTACCCCACTGGAGCAGCTTGCGCGCCATGGATATCGCTGCCGGTTTTTGTGTGTTAAATAGCAAACCAATATTGTTATTTATTTCCATAACTCATCGTCCTGTCTTCATGTTCTGACGCCTCTGTTAATTTTTTCGCCTCTTCTGCAAGCAGTTTAAAATCTAGATCTTGCGGCGTTTTCTTAGTGCCAGATGCCAACCCCATCAAGAATAAGAATTCTATGTTGCCCTCAGGACCCCTTATAGGTGAAAAGGTCGCATCTATCAATAAAAGAGATGTGGATTCTTTTATAAATGACGATAATTCGTTTAGCACATCATAATGGAGATTGGAGTCTGTGATTACACCATTGCCAACTCTTTCTCTGCCAACCTCAAATTGGGGCTTCACCAGCACTGTCATTATGCCGTCATCTTTCAGCAAGTTTTGCAGCGTTGGCAACAACAGTTTTAGTGAAATAAACGAGGCATCGGAGACAATTATATCCGCTTTTTCGTCATTAAGCATATCAATGGTTAAAAAACGCGCATTGGTACGCTCCATTACAACAACTTTATTGTCATTGCGTAATTTCCAAGCAAGTTGTCCGTAACCGACATCGACAGCGTAGACTTTGGCGGCACCGTAATGCAGCAGCACATCTGTGAAGCCTCCCGTTGAAGCGCCGATATCTAAGCATGTTTTGCCTTCGATATTCAGATGGAAAGCCTCAACAGCCCTTAATAATTTATGAGCTCCTCTGCTGACCCATACTTTTTCGGGAGCATCTATTTTTATGGAAACTTCCGGGGATACTTGCGATGCGGGCTTGACCGCAGAGAGCCCCTCTACAGTAACCCGCCCCGCTTCGATGTATTCCTGTGCCAAGGTTCGTGACTCCAGAAGTTTTCTATCTACAATAAGCTTGTCAAGACGTACAAATCTATGTCGCATTGCAATCACATATCCTTACTATATTTTCCATTGTCAGCCCGCACTCTTTCCATTGTTCCGAGCGGGTGGCGTGAGAAACAAAGCGGTCCGGAACGCCTATGCATATGGTCTTACAGCTAAATCCTTTGACATCGCAATGTGAAGCTAGTGCTTCTCCGATGCCCCCGCTGATGTATGCTTCCTCCGCAATGATAACAATTTTGGCTGACGCCAAATAGTTATCGATACTTTCAAAGTCAATTGGCTTGATAAAACGAAGGTCGGCCACAGACGTTTTTTGCGCTTTATCCGTCCGAAGGTTATCAAAAACGTCCAGCATTAGAGAGACAGTTGAACCGATACCTATCAAAAGTATTTCCGTCTCTTTTCCCTGGCGAAGCAATTCAGCACGCCCCCATGCAGCCGGGGCGTTTTCCGGGAGGGACTTAGATATTGACTGAGGGGCTGTCCCCCGTGGGTATCTCACTGCAAAAGTGAACGGATTTTTTACCCATTCATTAACGAAGAAAGTTAGTTCCGCTGCATCGCGGGGCGCAGCTATCACAATATTGGGAATCGCCCGCAGCCACGATACGTCCAATAGTCCATTATGTGTTTCTCCGTCTTCACCGACAAAACCTGCTCGATCGATGCCGATGAGCACCGGCAGATTGGGAATGCAGATGTCATGAACAATCATGTCCGCAGCTCGCTGCAGGAAGGTTGAATATATGCAAACAACAGGTTTCATCCCTCCGGCTGCCATGCCTGCCGCGTATATGAACAAGTGCTCTTCTGATATACCAACATCAAAGAAACGGTTGCGGTAGTGTGCCGCAAATTTGTTTAGATTAGTTCCATCAGCCATCGCCGCAGTGCAAACCACCAACTTGGGGTCATTAGCCGCTATATTGATAAGAGTATCTGCCATGACCGCACTCCAAGATCTCGAAGCTAAGGGAGAAGATGGCTGTGGCGCGGAAAGGGAACTCCCAGGAGATATGCCGTGGAAATATGCAGGGTGCTGCTCCGCAGCTTGGCACCCTTTGCCCTTTTTGGTGATCACGTGAATGATCAGTGATTTGTCATAGTCCCTGGCTAAATTAAAGACTTCTTCCATTTCCTGCACATTATGACCATCAAATGGGCCCCAGTAACTGATATCCATTTCTTCAAATATGTTGGTTGGCAAAAGCAATGATTTCAGCTTTGACTTAATGTGCCCTAGTGCTGACTCAATCGATTCTCCGCGTTTCATGGTTCGGCATTGTTCCTTGATAAAGTCCTTGACTTTTTTGTAAGCCGGATTTACCGCAAGACGGGCAAGATGGCCTGCCACGCCTCCTACACGAGGATTTATCGACATTTTGTTGTCATTAAGTACAATAATAATTTTTGAATCTGTTGATTCTATACAATTAAGAGCCTCAAAAGAGATACCGTTTAAAAGTGCTCCGTCGCCGATAACAGCAACCACATCATGGCTAAGGGAGCTGATATCTCTAGCCTTTGCATAGCCCATAGCCGCGGAAATTGAGGTGCTGCTGTGACCGGTTGTAAAAAAATCATAGCGGCTTTCGTCCATGCGCGGAAATCCGGCTATTCCGCCCTTGGTTCTGATTGTCTCAAATGAGTTGAGTCGGTCAGTCAATATTTTGTATGTATAAGACTGATGACCAACATCAAATATTATTTTGTCCTTGTCCGGATTAAAGGCTCTCAGCAAGGCCACGGTCAATTCAACAGAGCCAAGCGAGGAGGCTAGATGCCCGCCGTTTTTTAGGGTGACGGCGATAATCTTCTCCCTTATCTCTGCACAGAGAAGCTCTATCTGAGTTGTAGAAAGAGCACTAAGCCCCTTAAAATTTTTTACTGACTCCAGCAGCCCCATCTATATTCACCATGCCTTATCCCGATGTAATTAATTAGATCTGTAAACTAAATATTCAGCTAGCTCACAGAGGAAATCCTCTCCCCCAAGAATCGGCGATATTGACTTTATCGCCATAGCAGATTCTTCCTGTGCCATTTTACGTGCTTTTTCCATACCGTAAACAGTGACATGTGTTATTTTCCCCTGTTCTGCGTCTTTACCTGGGGTTTTACCTAAATCTTCCGCGGTGCTGGTAACGTCTAAAATGTCATCGACTATCTGAAAGGCAGAACCTAGGTGTAAGCCATATTGCGCATAGCAGTTTAATTTAAAGTCATCGTCCGAACCCAGGGCCGCTCCCGATAAAATAGCCGCCTTAATTAACGCTCCAGTCTTAAGAGCAGCAATCCTTCTGACATAATCCGAGTCTCCCTCGGCAGAAGTAGTATTCATATCTAGAGCTTGCCCTCCACAAACGCCGCGGGGGCCAATTGCTGTGCTGAATATTTTCATGGCATTTAAAAGTTTTGCCGGCTGAATATTTTTAATGCATACCAGCGGGTATTCAAGAGAGCAAGCCATTAAGGCATCTCCGGCAAGAACCGCCATTGTTTCACCGAAAACAACATGGTTAGATGGTTTTCCCCTTCTCATGTCATCATTATCCATACAGGGCAGGTCGTCATGTATCAGCGTCGCCGTGTGAAGCATTTCAAATCCAAGCGCCAACGGCAAAGCATCGTTTACATGACAGCCGCACCGTTCTGCTGCCGCCATGCAGAGTATGGGGCGCAGTCTCTTTCCGCCCGCGTCTAAAGAATACTCCATTGCGGCAAATAAATCATCAGGCACACTTTTTTTTCTCTGTTCGCGCGTGGATGATAGGTATTCTTCAAAAACGCTTAGATAATATTTTAATGTGTTTTTTACAGATTTAATTTTCAGCTCTTCCATCTTAACGCACGTCCTTCTATTATTTTTTAAATGTTTCTTCCCCGTTTTCCGTTAATACAGTGACCTTCTGTTTTGCCTCTTCAAGATAGGCCCTACACTCTCGTACCAATGATATTCCCCGCTCGAATTCAGCGAGAGAATCTTCTATTGACTCCGATTCTCCCTCCAGTTTTTTGAGGATACGCTCCAATTCCGACATCTTTTCACTAAAGTTCATATAAAAACCTCCGTAACAGATAGTTGCAACTTTTTCCAATACTGTGATACAATGCACAGGTTGATTGTTCCAAGGTAAACAAGGGGGGAAACAAAATGTCAAAGTTCTGTGATTGCTGCGGTCGCGGACCGGCTACAGGCAATGCCGTTAGCCACTCGAACCGTCATACAAGACGTCGCTGGCTCATCAATATCCAGAGTGTGCGCGTGGATGTGGGCGGCGGAGAGACTCGCAAACTTCATATCTGTACGAAGTGCCTCCGTTCCGGTAAAGTCCAGAGAGCCGTTTAACAACGGCTCTTTTTTTTTGTTCTGCTGCATGCTTAACTTCTCCGTATCCGTACACCGTTTTCTTCATCATACTATCCTCTGGCGTTATCCAACAGTTCCTGCGCTTCTTCCTCATCAACCAGTATCTCACGCGGTCTCGCACCGTCAGAAGGTCCCACTATGCCAAGCTGTTCCATCATATCAATCAGCCTGGACGCCCGTGAAAAACCGACACGCAGCCGCCGCTGAAGCCCGCTTGCAGAAGCGATACCTGTTGACATAACCGAAGCGACGGCATCTTCAAGCATATCATCATCGTATGTTGCTGAGTCCGTGCCGCCATTTTGCCCGCTTTGCGAATCTATTTCTATAAAATCAGGCGCGCCGAATAAATTTGACAAATATGCAAGCCAATTGTTAAGTACCGTTTCATCAACCCAAGGCGATTGTATTCTTATCGGCTTAGGATGTTTTGTGGAAAGAAAGAGCATATCCCCCTTTCCAAGCAACTTTTCAGCTCCGGCGCAGTCTATTATTGTGCGCGAGTCAGCGTTACTGGGCAGTGTAAAAGCCACTCTAGCTGGAATATTAGCCTTAATCAAGCCTGTTATAACATTAACAGAGGGTCTTTGTGTGGCAAGCATCAAATGAATGCCGGTAGCTCTTGCCATTTGTGCCAGTCGGCAGATGTACTCTTCCACCTCTTTGGGAGCAGTCATCATTAGGTCGGCCAATTCATCAACCACAATGACAATATGCGGCAGTTTATCCTTAGGCAAAACTTTTTCATTAAACCCTTCAAGGTTGCGAACTCTTGCTTTTGCAAAGGTTGTATAACGTTTTTCCATCTCTCTGATGGCCCAAGCCAACACATGCACGGCTTTTTTGGCATCGGTGACAGGCGGTGTGAGCAGGTGCGGCAGATTTTCATATATCGCCATCTCCACACGTTTAGGATCTACCAGTACCATGCGCAGCTCCTGAGGCGTCCTCATTGAGCATAGACCAACAATACATGAATTGACAAAGACGCTCTTACCTGAACCTGTTGTTCCGGCTACCAGCAAATGGGGCAGTTCTTCCAGTCCTACAATCACAGATTCACCGTTAACTGCAACGCCAAATGGCAGAGGCAGAGCTAAATCCGTATCTTGATATACATCGTCCGCTATTACTGTGCGCAATGGTATACCGCGCCTCTTGGGGTTGGGGATTTCTATTCCCACATATGGTTTTCCGGGAATGGGCGCTTCTATTCTTAAGCTAGGTACTGCCATCGCCAATGCAATATCATTTGCCAAAGCCGCAACTTTATTGACTTTTATTCCCGGTGCTAACTGTATGCGGAATTGTATTACAGTTGGACCGACGAGTATCTCTGCTAAGTTCGCTTCGATGCTGAACTGCTCAAGTGAGCTAATTATTTTCTGACCTAACGGAAGTGCCTTTTCTTCGGTGATTTCCCCTTCATGGCTCTCTTCTCTGCCAAAAATTTCTATCGGCGGAGGGAATATACCCATGGAGACTTTTTCGCTTCCTGAGCTGCTGAGGTCGAAAGTAGGATCTTGTATTTGCGCATCCTCGACAAGAGATGAATGTTTTTCAACTTTAACGCTTGGCTCATCGGCACAGCTTTTATCGTGGCCGTTTAACATAACGCCAAAGTAGTCATCGCCATCAAATTCGGCGATATTGGGCGCACTGTTTGTCTCCTCTTGAAAGCCGTTTATTTGGTCTTCCGCTGCCTCACAGACAATGCCTTCATTAAGGACGGGGCTGTGTTCTTTAACACTCCGCCCTATCTTAACGTTTTTTATAAAATCAGGGCGCTTAAAGCTAAAACGCACGGGAATTTTGTAGAGGAGTAAAGACACGTATAGCGATATTACCCCTATTAAAAAAGCCCCTAGGGCTCCTACCGCGCTAAAAATTGTTCCGGAGATAAAAATACCGTACCATCCCGGAAGCAGCCATCTCGGGACAGATGATTCGTCTGTACCGGTAATTACATTAAAACCCAGCAGCATGGATGCCAGAGAAAACAATATCAATGTGCCCAATGATTGCCGTAAAAGGTTGGGAATAGGCAATGAAAAAAGCCCTGACAGGCACAAATAAACAATAAAGAGTAGAAGAATGACCACTGCACCGCCTATTTTTGCAATAAGCAACGAAGAGATCCATACTCCCACAGAGCCTGTCAGAGAAGTGTATAGCGATGCAATCGCAAAAAAAGTGACGAATATTGTAAACAGCATCAAAAGTATTTTTTTGTTTTTACTGAAAAAAGTATGATTGCTTGGTTTAGCAATACTTTTTTTCACAGTTTCGCCGTTTTTTTTCCGCAAAAACATTTAGGCTTCGCTTCCTCCAACAGTCAGCCCGTCGACAAGCATTGACGGCTGTCCATCTGTAACAGGCACTCCCTGTCCGGATTTGCCGCATATTCCCGGCTCCATAAGCAAGTTATCACCAAGCTCTAAAATATTACTTAGTGCATCGGGACCATTACCGGTCAGTGTGGCACCTCTCACAGGTTCACATATTTTACCTTTTCTAATTATATATGCCTCAGACACATAAAAGACAAAGTCGCCCGATGTGGGGTTTACTTCTCCGCCCCCCATTTTTTTCACATATAATCCATTTTCGGCATGGGCAAGCATGGTTTCAAAATCAGCCTTGCCTGGAAGAAGAAACGTATTGCTCATTCTTGGAACGGGAATATTTCGGTAGGACTCCCGTCTGCCGTTACCTGTAAGCGGCAGAGATGAAGCGCGTGACGAAGATACGTCTGTCATATATTTTTTTAGCACGCCGTTTTCAATTAAAACGTTCCTCCGTGCCGGAGTTCCCTCATCATCAAAGTTATAGGAACCGTAAAGCCCCTTAATGGTCGGGTCATCAACCATGGTGATAATATCTCCCGCAACTTTGCAGCCAATTTTATCTCGATAGATAGAATAATCCTTATCAACAATATCCGCTTCCAGTCCGTGTCCGCAGGCCTCATGTACAATAGTGCCTCCCGACTCTCCCGCTAACAGGACTTTCATCTTGCCTGCGGGACATGGCTTAGCTTCCAGCATCAGAAGTGCCCTGTTCATTGCTGCGCAGGCTATTTCAAAGGGGGCACTGCCCTCCCAAAAGTTTTCATTAGCAGACGAAAGACAGCGACGCTCTGAGCCTGTTTGAAGAAGCCCGTTTTTTTCCGTGATAATCTGTGCGGAAAAGCTGCAATAATTCCTTTTATCCCTAGCGATTTTTCCGTCGGGACGAATAATTAAAACATTGCGCTGTGAGACACTGTAGCGGAAAGCCGCCTGGCGCACATAAGCGGAGCGTTTCCTAATGTCATCGTTAAGGCTGTGAAAAAAATCAATGTCAGGTTGAATAACTTTATCTTCCATCTCCAGCAGCAAAGAATCATCCGCACAATCATAGGGCAGTTTAATATCAAGAGCAGACTCGGCTGCCAATGACAATGCTGAGGAAATATTCCTTGCCGCTGCCCCTGGAGTGTGTGAATAATATGTTCTGTCTCCAATTATTATTCTAGCACCGCAGCCATCTGACGTAGAAGAAGAAAGCTCCTCTATTCTGCCATCTTCGTAGTGCGATGAATGCCCCGCTCCGCTCTGTATAAAAATATCCGCGTAATCTGCGCCTTTAGACAGCAGGTCTGCTACTTGTTCCTGTATATTACTGATGTTTTTATTGTTCATCGTCTTTTCTCCTGTAGTCAGATTCACCATCTATAGTTATATTCAGCCCTTCGGCAATTAAGCCATCGACTAGAGATTTAATGTCCTGTAATAATGATAATGGCGCAAAAATACTAACCCTGCCGTTTTTGGGATCGTCTGTCTGTAAAAAGCCAATACCTTCGCAACCGTCGATTATCCAACTGATGTAATAAATATCTTTAGGGTCAACTGTTAGCATAAGATCGGAAGAGCGTCGTGTAGGGAAAGAGTGTCTTCGCCTGTGTAG
>CAZFWP010000059.1:0-13158 GCA_964522805.1 uncultured Synergistaceae bacterium
TGCACGGTGATTTGCAGTTTCGTTGGATTTTTGCGCTGGCGGTGCTTTGCGGCGGTTTTAGCAATCCCTGCGCCGGTTTGAGTTTCAGTAAGGACGAACAGGCCCTGCTGCCCCCTTCCCTGCTTTTGGGCTGTGATAATGTGAGGAAGTTTTCCGCGGGAGCTTGGGGAGCATCGGCTTTGTCGGCGCAGCCTCCCGTTAGGGTGCTTCATATCGTTGGAGCGAACCCTGCGCGGCAAAACCCGCAGAGTGCGGTAATTAGGGAAGCCATGGCTAAGATTCCCTTTAAGGTCTGTTCGGAGATGTTTATGACCGATACCGCCAAGTTGTGTGACTTGGTGCTGCCGGTGACGACTTTTCTTGAAGATGACCATGACTGGATCGGCTCTTATTGGCACAGTTATGTTGTGCGCAGCAGCCGCGTTGTGCCCCCTGTGGGCGATGCAAAGTCCGATGTGGAGATTTATGACGGCTTGGCGCGTGCTTTGGGGCTGAAAATAAATTTGATTGGGGCATATGAGAGTATGGACCGTTTACTTCTCAGCGACTCTCGGCTGGTAAGGGCGGGAGAGAATCTGTACCATTGGGATGAACCTGTTTATTGGACAGCGCCCGGTGCTGCGGCACTGATGCCGACAGAGTGCCCTGAGATTATGAACCGCAAGAGCGGCGAGCTGCGGCTGGTCTCGGTGCACACAAACGGATATATTAACGGGCAGAGCCTTGATGCACCGGGTTTGCCTGATATGCCGCTGATTTTTGTTTCGGAAGTTTTCGCCAAGTCGGCTGGTCTTAGCGGCGGCGAGCTTGTGGCGGTGAGGTCTGAGAGCGGCTCTTGTGTGATGAGGGCGGTAATCGAGGCGGGTCTTGGTGCGGCAACTGCTGTAACTGACCAGGGAATAGCGGGGATAAACGAGCTGACGGCATCATACGAAGCACCGGGCGGCGGTGCTGCTTATGCCGACTGTTTTGTGCGGGTTGAGAAGCTGTAGGCAGGTTTGTGTTTTAGGTATAGTTTTTGTTTGTGTTTTTGCACTTTTGGCAGCAGGAAGTTTTTGGGGAGAACTGTTGTGTAAGCGGCGGCGCGGGGATTTTTCCCGCGCCGCTTTTGTTGGTGTTATTTGAGGAACATGTTGAGCACTTCTCCGACAGCGGAGATGCGCAGAATTTCCAAAGGGGCTTCGTCTTTGGGTGTTCTTTTGCTGATTACCGCGCGTTTGAAGCCCATTCGCGCCGCCTCTTTAAGGCGCATCAGCGTGCGCGCCGCGGGGCGCACTTCTCCCGCCAGCCCTACTTCCCCAATGAAGCAGACATCTGATGGCAGAGGTATGTCTATGAGCGCGGAGGCGAGAGCGGCGCATACGGCTAGGTCTGCCGCCGGGTCTCTGAGGTTTAGCCCTCCTGCCACATTAAGGTAGATGTCACTGTTTCTGGAGGCTGTGCCGCATCGACGCTCCAATACCGCGAGTAATAGCTGCAATCTGTTGGTTTCCACTCCCCTAGCCGTCCTTCGGGGATAGGGAAAGGGTGTGGCGCAGGATAGAGCCTGTATTTCCGCAGCAAGCGCCCTTGAGCCTTCCAGAGCCATGGAGATGGCCACGCCGGAGCTGCCAAGGTCAGTACCGTTCCAGTATAGGCGGCTTGGGTCCATAACCGCGGAGAGCCCTTTGTCGGACATTTCAAAGATGCCCAGCTCTTCGGTGCTGCCGTAGCGGTTTTTTTCCGCGCGCAGCAGTCTGTTGGGCGAGTTTTGTTCGCCCGAGAAGAGCAGCACCACGTCAACTAGGTGTTCCAGCAGTTTTGGCCCGGCTATCTGTCCCTGTTTGGTGATGTGCCCCACGAGTACTGTGGGTATTTGGCAGCGTTTCGCAGTTTCCACAGCCATCGCCGCCACGCCTTTTACTTGGTTGGGAGATCCTGCCCAGCCGCTTTCACTGTCGGCACGGAATGCCTGTACGCTGTCGATGACCATAAATTCGTAACCTTCCGCAGCTTGTAGGGCAGCGGGAAGGTCTCCCTCACAGAGGAGGTCCAGCCCTTCAGCCATCAGCCCCAGTCTGCGCCCGCGTAGGGCCAACTGGCCTGATGATTCTTCGCCTGATATGTAGAGGACACGCTTGCCGGCACGTGCCATTTCCGCGCATACTTGCAGCAGCAGGGTTGATTTCCCTACTCCCGGCTCACCGCCAAGCAAGGTGACGCCACCGCAGACCCAACCGCCGCCAAGCACTCTGTCAAGCTCTTCGATACCGGAAGGTATGCGCAACTGTTCTTCTGCATCAATTCCTCTTATGGGGTGCGCCGTTTTTGAGACCAGGGGCGCGCCCTGTTTGGTCATGATTATGGGAAGCTCTTCTTCCATGCTGCCCCAGGTGCCGCATTTGGGGCATTTCCCCACCATCGTTAGGCTGAGGAAACCGCACTCGGCGCATTTGTATCTGTTGATGTCTTTTTTTGCCATTGTTTTAGCCCCACGGCCATGATATGCGGCGTCCCTCTTCGCCTTTTATCGCCTTTCTGATTTCTTCAAATGTCGGTGCTTCCAGTGTCATTTTTGTGCAGTTGGCGCGCGATAGTCCCGAGAGCATGTGAGAGTCCGAGGATCTGATGAAGGTTCTTCCCGGATAGTTATCACGCCACTGCGCCGCCTGTTCGGAGTTGAGACGGCAGGAGAGCTCAAAGGCGTCTGCGGGGTAGTCCTGCGGCATGGGACCAAGAGCCGCCGGATATGAGAATGAGGGGCGGTCAACGTGAGCCAATATAGCCAAGCCGCCGACTTCGTGCACTTTGGTGACAATTTGGTCAACTTCGTAACCCGCACCCTGTATGAGCAGGGTTTCTTCTTCTTTGATAATGTCGTTGTTTTCGTCAATGACCACTTGGTAACCAAAGTGGTCTACATCGTTTTTTATCGGTCTGATTTTCAGCCAGAGCCACTCTTTGTATTTGTATGCCGTCTCATAGTCGGGGAATACGCAGAGGATGTGAATGTCTTCCGCAGATTGTGTCTCTATGCAGGGCAGCACAAAGGGAGTGCCGCCGGCTATTTTCGCCGCGGCAGATACTCCGGGAAAGTTCTCGCAGGTGTTGTGGTCGGCGATGCCGATGACGTCCAAGCCAACTTCTTTGGCACGCCCGATTATGTCGGGTGCTCCCATCTCAAGTTCTCCGCAGGGAGATAGAGCCGTGTGCATGTGCAGGTCAACCCAAAAGGGGCGAAGCAAAGTTTGTTTACTCCCCTAGTCCAAGCGCACCGAGCTTGCAGCAGGCGGCGTAGAGTGTGTCGGATACGGAAGCCACACAGATGTTTTCTGTGATGCAGCGTTCTACAAGGTCATCGGGGGCTTTGCGTCCCGCGGCTATGATGATTATCGGCAAATCTTTTAGCACTGCCACGGCGGCAACATTGAGGTGCGCCTGTATTGTGACCCAGGCAGCCCCTTCGGGAGCCGTTCCCATGACAAAGCTCAAAAGGTCTCCGGCTGTTATTTTGCTGATTTCTCTTTCCGTATCTCCGGGAGCTTGAACTTCCGCATTCAGCGCTTTGCAAAGTTCACCGATTTTCAATGTGTACCACCCTTTCTTTTTAGTGTCTGCGGCTGTGATTCCGATAAGGTGACAATTTTGTTGGCAAGACTTGCTATTCCCTCTCTAAGCTTGAAGATGCAGTCTGTGGCAGATCCGTGTCCGCGGACTATCTCTTCCGCCATGGCCTGGCAGGATGGGCGTCCGCATGAGCCACAGTCGATGTGCGGCAGACCGTTGTATATTTCTTTCATCTGCTGAAGCTTCACCATAGCTTCCGCAAGGTTGTTCGATAGCGGCAGACGGGGACGCGGCAGGTATTCTTTGGTCGCCGCCCAAAAATCCATCGCAAATAGCTCTTCCGCTCGTGCCAGCTCGCGTTCAGATACCTCCCAGCTGACTTCCATATTAGCAAGCCGGAGACTCGCCAAAAATCTTGAGTCAGCTGTGCCGATGCCGCCAATACAGCCTGTGTCGCATACGCGGCACTCAATGAAGTCTACGCCGCGAAGACGCCCCAGTTCCAGTTCCTGAAGAACGTCTAAGGTGTTTCTCATACCGGAGACAGCCAGCACTGTAAGCTTTTTATCCGAGAATGCCTGCACATGGCGGGCCTCTCCGCCTCTTCTCGCCCAGTTGACCCAGCGGTTATTTCTTCCTTTGCTTCTCTCTGCCTTGGCATCAGGCAAGTCTCCATCGGCCATGATGCTTCTGGCGACACGTCTCACTGTTACGCCGGTATCAATGGGGGAAAGTTCTCTTCCCTGCGGCTCATGTACCATGGTGATTTTTGCCGGACAGGGGGCTAGAAGGGTCAGCGGCACAGTGCTGTTTGTTCTCATGCGCCAGAGGTCAGCGGCCAGCTCGAGAGGCGTGCAGACGGGAATTATTCTTGAAAGCAGCTCAGGGAATTTGGACTGTATCATTCGCAGAACAGAGGGACAATAGACCGATATCAGCGGCAAGGAGGCTTTCGGCGAACGGTTGATGAGCTGAGCCGTAGCGTAAGCGGAAAGGTCAAAGGCGTCTTCCATTTCGTCCATGAGCAGTGTGACATTATTAGCGGTTAGAACGTCCTCCAGCATTGAGGGATCGCTGTAGTGGGTGAATTGCGCAAAAAACGACGGATCGGCAATAACGGCGCATCTGGACTGTTCTTTGAGCCTGTTCCAGTTGTCTTCGTCTACCCCCAGTGCCTTACGGCTGCAAGTACGCAGACACTCGCCGCAATCGATACATAGCTCTGAAATAATGCTTATTTCTCCGTCTACCACTCTGATGGCTTCCGTGGGGCAGACTCTTATGCAGTTTACACAGCCCTGACAGGCTTCTTTTGTTATCTTAACACTATGCACCAAGGGGATCACCCTCCTTATAAAGCGAATTTTCAGTCATAAAAATACCATATAAAAACGCCCGATACAACTTGCGGCAAGCAAGTTACATCGGGAATGTTTATTTCGTAAAGAATATTGTGGACTGTACAGTAGTTCCTTTGCCCTGTTCCGATTTTATGTCAAATTCATCGCTGTTTCTTTTTATATTTGGCAATCCCATACCGGCGCCAAATCCCATCTCCCTAGCATGGTCAGACGCCGTGGTAAATCCTGCTGTCATGGCTTTCTCTATGTCCGGTATGCCCGGACCTTCGTCAATAGCGTAGAGGTCTACTCTATCTTCTGAAATAAGAGCTTTCAGCGTACCTCCGCCTGCGTGAATGACAAGATTCATCTCCGCCTCATACAAAACTACTGCGGCGCGCCTACAGACATCTGAGTTTATACCCAGCATCTTGAGGGTGTTTTTGATGTTATTGGAAGCGGAACCCGCCTCCATGTAGTCATTCCCCTCAATTCTGTATTCTAAACAGACAGGGGCGCCCACGAGTTAAGCTCCCTGCTGTGGTATGTAGCAGGGTTTTAATCCTGCGGCGTAGAGTTTTCCACAGACTTCATAGAGGCTCTGCTTCGCCAGCAGAATTGGTATGCCGCTGGACTTAGCCAATGTCACCGTCTCCTCAAGAGGAATTTTCCCTCTGACAAAAACAACTGCCGGAATATCCAGCATCTGAGCGGTTCTTACTATCTGCACGTTTGTAAGTCCCGTAAGCAGCAGTGCCCCCGGAGAACAAAACGCAAGGACGTCACTCATAAGGTCGCAGGCGTATACATTGGGAACAACCGTTGATTCCAGAACATCAGCACCGGTAAGTATCTCAGCGCCAAGTATTTCTGCAATTTCACTTAGGTTCATTTTTATTCCTCCTGAGGAAATTTTTTATAATACTGCAATTAAGCAGTCAATTATCTTGTGTAAAGAATAACAAACCACGTCAACAAATACAAGGGGAATGTCCGTATATTTGCATAATATATGGAAAAGAGTAATATATTCATGCGGCAAAAATCAAAATGGCGCCACAAACAGCTCCTTTGGGAGACTTTTTCTTAAGGCAGTGATAGGCAATGTTTATGTTTTATGCAGCGGCGGCGATGACATTGGGAATTTTTATCGCCGCTGGAACTATTATCGGTGCAAAAAGCACCTCGTCCTCTAAAGATTACTCTTTGGGCGGGCGAAAATCTTCCGCCGCAGGGGTGACGGGAATTTTGCTCGGCGCTCTAGTAGGCGGTGCTTCAACAGTGGGAACGGTGCAGATGTCTTACACTTATGGGCTGACCGCCTGCTGGTTTACTCTCGGTGCAGGAGCTGCCTGCCTTATGTTGGGGCTGCGTTTTGCAGCACCGCTGCGCAACGCGCAGATAACAACCGTAGCAGATTATCTGGCGAAGAGTTACGGCGGCGAAAGTTTCTGCGGACGCGCCATCGCTTTTACAGCCACAGTCTCCGCATCTTTAGGAACTTTTATCTCTGTTTGCGCACAGTTTCTCTCCTGTATCGCCATGCTGAGGGGCATATTTCCCCTGTCAGCAGCAGGGGCGGCAATTGCAGCCTCTGTTTCCATTTTGGGCTTTATAGCTTCCGGAGGATTGAAGAGCTACAGCAAACTCGGCGAAGCAAAGATTGTTTTGCTGTTTTTCGCACTCATCGCTTGTTTTGCCGCTTCAGTGTCAAAGGGCGGTACTTTGACTGCAGTAACTTCCGCTCTGCCTCTGCATCCTTGGATGAACCCTTTTTCACAGGGCGTCACTACTGAGCTGGGCTATTTTGCCGCCATGGTCGCGGGAGTTTTTACCACACAGATATACATTCAGTCTTTTTTAGCGGCTAAGGACGCGGATACAGCGAAGAAGGGAGCTTTTGCCTCCGCTCTTTTGATGCCGCCAATGGGACTTTTGGGGATATGGATAGGACTTTCAGTGAGAGCAAGCGGCGCAGTGATGGAACCCAGTAAGGTGCTTCCGTGGTTTATTATGGATTCTTTCCCGCCGTTTTGGGCGGGGATTGTTTGGGGCGGAATTTTAATTACCGTCATCGGCTGTGCAGCGGGACTTGTTTTGGGCGTAGCTACAAATATTGTCACCAATTTGGTGCCGGCAAGAGTTATCGCCAAGTACGGCAAGAACAGCGCCTCTCTTGAGAGAGCTTTGGTATTTTTAATTGTGGCGGCAGCGGCATTAGCTGGGGTGTTTGGTTCAAATGCGATGATTCTTGATTGGAGCTACCTGAGCATGGGACTGCGCGGTGCCGGTACTTTGCTTCCTTTCGTCTTCGCCGTAATGCGCCCCGGATTTGTCTCTCCCAAGTGCGCTCTTGCCTCTTCTGTAGGAGGGCTTGCCGCCATGCTGGTTTGGGCCTTCGCAGGATTAGGAGGAGAACCGCTTTTTGCCGGTTTGGCTGCTTCCGCTATCTGTATTATTATTGGCGCTTTGGGCGGCAAAGAGAGGGCAAATTAGTTCCCGCAGTAAAAAATAGAGCGGACGGGAAAGTATTCCGCCGCTCTATTTTTATTGATTAAATGTTGATACCGCTTTATCTTTTGTAGCCTATGATATTGCGGAGAAGGTTTTTTCTCCACTCGCGCCCTGACTCATCTTCTACTCCACGTGTTACAAAACCGTCAACTACACCGATGATTCCGCGTCCCTGCTCTGTTTCGGCAATAATAACCTGCAGCGGGTTAGCTGTGGCAGCGAAGATGCGGCAGACTTCCTGAACGTTTTTGATTCTGTCTAGGACATTAATGGGATAGCCGTTTCTCATGATGATAACAAAGGTATGCCCCGCGTTTATTTGAGAGGCAAATTTGACCGCCATGGATTCGAGGTCATCTTTGTTGCCATCGTGCCTGATGAGACAGTCGCCTGATGCCTCGCAAAAGGCAACGGCGAATTCCAATGAGGGAGCTGAGGTTACCAGCGCCTCAAATATATCTTCAACCGTTTTAATGAAATGGCTCTGTCCGATGATTACATTGCAGCCTTCGGGGACGTTCACCTGCTGAATGTCTGTTTTAAATTCCGCCATTATTAAGATAGCACCTCCGAATTTTTTGTATTTTTCTTTCTATGTAAGTATATAGCAAAAAGGAGCCCTTGCGGACTCCTTTTTGCTATATGGCAGACGTTTAACGTCTTTATTTTTTCTTAAGTTCTGCCACTACAGCATCGGTGATGTCTGTACCGCCGTAAAAGACTGCGTCTTTGTCTACGACAACGGTAATCTTTTTGGCGTTGGCTACAGTGCGGATGGCCAAGTTAATATCTGTAAAGAGAGGCGCCATCAATTTTGACTCTTCTTTTGCAAGTTCCTGACGTTTCTCCTGGTAGATGCTGGCTTTTTTCTTGTCGTCTTTTTCTTTGTCAATTGCGGACTTAGCTTCGCTCTGTTTTTTGTCTGTAATACTCTTTATCTGCTTCTGTACGCTTTCAAACTTAGGGTGCTGGAACATAATTTTCTGCGGATTAACGCATCCTATTACATCCTGGGCAAATGCAGAACCTGCCGCGAGAAAAGCGAACAGACATGCAGCCATTATTACTACAGCAGTTCTTCTTACTGAAATCATATTACTCTGTACCCCCTCTAAAATTTAGAACATATGCTTAAATAAGCCAATTCATTGATTTTACCTGTCAATACATTTAGAGTCCACGTATAATTGCGGAAAGGCCTATTATACGTATAATTAATTGGAGGTTATATAAATGGAATGCCTTGCTACTTTTGATACAACACATATGGCTCTTTTCTTTGAAAAGTCTTGCAGAGCGTCAGGTCTTAATGTAAAGATAATTCCCGTACCAAGACAGCTTTCCGCGAGCTGCGGACTGGCTTGCAGCTATCCCTGCGGCGATGAGGCAAATGTTAAGGCAATTGTCTCTGACAGGGAAATTGAAGTGGCTGAGTATCACAAGCTTTAAGTTCTACCTTTTTTAATCTTCCGGCTCGTCGGGCGGCAGCTCATCTTTAAAATATTTTCTCCAAAACAAATAAGAGAGCAGCCGCCACAAGAGGTAGCCGCCGCAAGCAACGGCAACGCCGATCCAGACAAAATCGCCGAAACTAAGCCCTATCGCCGCCGCCTGCGCGCTTCCCTGCGCTCTTACTTCACGGCCTCCGGGTCCAAAGTATCTCCAAGCCCACATCATCATTACCACGGCGGAGACTACTGTTAGTATTGTGTTGATTAATTTTTTGGGTATGTTTTCAAACATGTTATTTGCCCCCGATTTTTAGTTTTCTTCTGTCAATTATTCTCTTTTTGGCCTCTTTAATGTGAAAATTTATCAGCCTGCCAATGGATACGCCGTCAAATCGGCTGACTATCTCGCTGCCGCCCTCAGCGTTTTTGCGGCTGACAAAGGTTCTAGCCTTTGGCCTCAGCATCAGCTGTCCCGGGTAGAGGCTCCTGTGCCCGGTGATGACATAGGATACGGCACAGGCGATGCCTGCAAAAGGAGCAACCGCTGAGCCAAACAGCTCCATCGCCAGCACTGTGGAGGCAATAGGTGTGTTGGTGGAACCGGCAAGTACCGCTACCAGCCCCAAGGCACTGAAGACAGATTGATCCAGCCCAAGGAGGTTTGCCAAAAACGCACCTGAGGCAGCACCGACAAAAAGGGTTGGCGTCAGCACACCTCCGTTACCACCGCAGCCAAAGGTTATCGACATTGCCAGAGATTTGAGTATGAAGGCAAAAATAGGTACGTGTTCACCACTGACGGCGGCCACAATCATTTCATCTCCGAGCCCGAGGTAGTGAGTTCCGAAAATAAGGCTCAGCAGCAAAAGAAGAGCTCCGCCGATTATCGGCTTGCACCAATCGGGAGCCGCCAGAGTTTTGAAGATTTTTCTCACTGTATGCAGACACTCAATGTGCAGCATGGAAACTATGCCGAAAAAGACGCCCGCGGCGATAGAGAGCATAACCATGTGCGGCGCAAGATCGGGAATACAGATCATAAAAGCCGGCAAGTGCCCAGCACCCCAGTAAGCTGCCGTCATGCTTGAGACAATGCCGCCTATAAGAGCGGGAATGAGCGCGTCATAGAACATCTGCCCGGCATAGAGTATTTCCACTCCGAAGATTGCTCCTGTTATTGGTGTACCGAATACAGCGGAGATACCGGAAGCCGTGCCGCAGATTACCAGCCTTTTCATATCGTAGTCATCGAGCTTGAGTATCCTTGAGACGGCGTACATTAACCCCGCGCCGATCTGAGCGCATGGCCCCTCCTTGCCGGCAGACCCGCCCGCCGCTATAGTAATAACCGTGGAGACAAGCCTTATGGGAATGGCCGTTAAGCTGACGGCACCGGCGTTTTCATGTATTGCCTCTTCCACGTCAACCTTTTCTCCATTAGTGAAGAAGTGAACGAGAAAATAACTGAGAAGAAGCCCCGGAAAAATCAGCAGGTAGTGCCAGAAACCCAATGAGGAGATAAAGTGCACGGAGGTATCAAGTATATATAGGAATCCCGCCGCCGCTGAGCCGACAAACAACCCTGTGACGATAGCGAATGATATCCATTTGGTTATTGAGCTTACAAGCCAAAGCTCATCTCTTACAAGTTCTTTGCCCATAAAAAACCACCACCGCATATTATTCTATCACTGATATTGCCGTCTACAGAGTATAATGATGTATCACCGAATTTTGACGATACATAGGAGAGGCTCATGGCTGATAAGAAACTTCCGTTTTTTCAAAAAATACTGGCTTTTATCTTCGCGGTACTGGTCGCAGCGTCAGTGGTATTTTTCGGTTACAGGATTGCAATGAAGCCGTCCTATAAGGCACACGAAATCGAGCAGTGCCGATTGCTGGCAGTATCCTCTCTTGCGGCCATTGCGGAAAAGACCGCAGATGATCCGCAAATGTGGGATAATTTTCCCGAGGAAACCATCTATTTGATAATAGACCACAAAACTATGCCTGATAATTGGGTCATCAAACTTGAAGCGAAGAAGTCGGGCAGAATGCTAAAATTGAAATCTGCCGCAACCAGCGGCTGGAATTCACGCAGCCCGCAGGAAGCCGTCTTTACCGCCTCCATAGACAGAGACGCCGGCGCCAAAAATATCACCTACGATGACAAGAGCGCCTCTTTGATTGCTGATAAGATCGCCGCGGCTTTGCCCAGCACAAAAAAGGAAGGACTAAAGTACATTCTTCCCGACGAGAGAAAGGTCACGCCCGTGGATATCATAGCTGATGTCCACCACTATATGAATAAAAAGTTTATTATCATCAGACCCGCGCATTAGCACGCGGGTCGCTTTTTTAATATCCCAATTCTTCCCCGACAATGATTACGTGACATTCTCTGCCTATGGGAGGACGTTCCATCAGCGTCACCACGCGGCAAACCCTTGAGGCAGATGAGCAGTTTACGCAGTGCCCAAGAGAAGCGCAGGGAGTGCTGATGCCCAGCCTGAGCACGTTCGGCGGGGTTGCAATGTTCCTCACCCTTTTCAGAGCGGAAGCCGTGTCTGAGGTAACTTTGTTGATGCCGGCAATGATGAGGAGTTTGCCTGGAGCCCATGACATAGCCGCAACTCTGTTTCCCGTGCCGTCAATGTTGACGAAGGCACCCTCATCAAGAGAGAGGGCGTTGGTGCTCATTACAAACCAGTCGGCGTTCTGCGCTTTCAGCAGGCGGGCTGCTTTGTCCTCAGGCTTTAGGCTGAGATCCCAGTGGGTGTATACCGATGAGCCCCGTGCCGTTAGGGCGTCAAGCAGCCCTATTTGTCTTACCGTGACACTCCCGGGGACTCCTACGCTGGCTCCCTCTTCTATGAGCCTGAGAGCAGCATCACAAGCCGCCCCGGCATCATCTGCATATTGGGCGATAAATCCGTGGCTGTTAAGAAGTTTGCAAAGACTCGCGCCCAAAGCCTCGTGTCCTTTAGCAATAGCAGATATCATGTCCATGTCAACACCGCTTTCCTAATAGAGTTAAGCCATATTATAATAACTTGTCGGAGATTTTTTTTCTATACATATTTATTTTTTATTTTATCCGCATACACTTTTGATTTCCAGTCACATGGTTTATAATTTCACACTATGCATCATAAAAGTCAATAAATTATGAGGAGGGAAAGTTTTGGCAAATAAGGAACACGTTAGGACAACCACCAGAGAAACCTGCATCGTACTTGGTCTTTATCTGCTCTTTTTCGCATGGTGGTACATTACCGCATATGGTTTCGGCAGCGATCCTTCACAATACAAATATGTCTTTGGCTTTCCGGAGTGGTTTTTTTACAGTTGTATTGTCGGTTATGTTGGCATTTCGATAATTTTATGGGTCGTCATCAGGCTGTTTTTTAAAGAAGTGCCTCTTGACGGGGAGGAAGATAAAAATGACTGAACGCTTGCCCATGATATTCCCTCTTATTTTGTATTTCATATTTATTATGGGTATTGCCGTTTGGGGAAATAGAACGGCAGATAAGAAAACCGATACTATCGGTTTTATGGAAGAGTATTTTCTCGGCAGCCGCTCTATGGGAGGGTTTGTCCTCGCTATGGCGATAATCACTACCTATACCAGCGCCAGCAGTTTTGTCGGCGGTCCCGGTGTTGCCTATAAGCTGGGGCTGGGCTGGATTCTTCTTTCCATGATACAAGTCCCGACAGCTTTTCTCACTTTGGGGGTGCTGGGCAAGAGGTTTGCCATCATCGCCAGGAGAACTAAGGCCGTTACCATTACCGATTTTTTGAGAGCTAGATACAGCAGCGATGCTGTGGTAATTCTTGCTTCGATAGCACTGCTGGTCTTTTTTATGGCCTCAATGCTGGCTCAGTTTATCGGCGGCGCGCGCCTTTTCGAGTCAATCACAGGCTATTCTTACCAGTCAGGACTGCTTATTTTCGGACTGACGGTGATTATTTACACAACTGTCGGCGGATTCCGCGCCGTGGTGCTGACAGATATGATTCAGGGCGTGATGATGCTGGTGGCCTCAATGGCGATTTTAGCTGCGGTTATTACAGCAGGCGGCGGAGTCGGCAATATTATGTCAACTCTTTACACAATAGATCCGGGATTATTGACGCCTCAGGGCACCGGCGGCTCTATACCTAAACCTTTTATTCTCTCTTTCTGGGTATTGGTGGGATTTGGTATTTTGGGACTGCCTCAGACGACACAGAAGTGTCTGGGCTATAAAAATTCCCGCTCCATGCATGACGCCATGGTTATCGGCACCTTCGCCGTCGGC
>CAZFWP010000060.1:0-12969 GCA_964522805.1 uncultured Synergistaceae bacterium
CGCTGCTTTTCTTGATTCGCTAACTGCTGTTGCAATAATATCTTCAATTATTACCGCAGCAGGTTCAATTGCTTTTACCAGACCAGCGGACTGTCCCGCCATCAGAGAACCCCATTCTGTATCACCGTCAACCACAGCACTTCTAAGTTTTCCGGCGCCTAATGCCTCTATTTCCTCAGCAGGAGCGTTTCTCTTTTCATATTCGTCAAACTGTTTGGAAAGTTTGTTTTTAAGGCTGCGCACAGGGTGTCCCAAAGACCTTCCTGTAATCACTGTGGCCCTATCTCCGGCTTTGACAATTTTTTCTTTATAGTTTATATGAACATTAGACTCTGAAGCACAGACAAACCTAGTGCCTATTTGTACAGCTTCCGCTCCGAGAGAAAAGGCAGCCAGCATCCCGCGCCCATCTGCAATTCCACCCGCTGCAATTACCGGTATTGATACGACATCGGCAACCTGAGGGATAAGAGCCATTGTATTGACTTCACCTATGTGCCCTCCCGCTTCACTTCCTTCAGCAATGACGGCATCAGCGCCCTGTTTTTCTACTCTTTCCGCTAATGATGAAGAGGGTACCACGGGAATTACAATTGTACCCAGAGGTTTTAACCGTTCAATTACTTTCCCGGGTGCACCGGCTCCGGTTGTTACTACAGGCACACGCAGCTTAGCAGCGATTTCTATAGCGTCATCGGCTGTCGGCGACATCAGCATTATGTTTACACCAAATGGTTTGTCCGTAAGCTTGCGTGCCTTAACTATCTGAGCTTCCAGAAGTTCGGGCGGCATGTTAGCTGCGGCGATAATTCCCAGCCCTCCGGCGTTGCTGACAGCTGCAGCCAAATCAGCATCCGCTACCCAAGCCATTCCGCCTTGTATTATCGGATATTTTATCCCCAGTAGTTTTGTTATCCTGTTGTTCTCAAACATTAAGATCACCTGTTTCCGCCTGTATCTGACTATAAGCCGGTACGAGCTAGAATAAAAATAATTCCTGAGGCAATTACGCCTCGTACAACATTCCGCCGATGGTCATTCCAGCGCCAAAGGCGATAAAACAAATTCTCTGTCCGCTCTTTATAAGTCCTGCCTTCATTGATTCATCAAGTGCTATCATAATCGAAGCGGCAGAAGTGTTTCCGTAGCGTTCGAGGTTAAGGAGGGTTCTCTCTGTGGAGATGCCCACTCTCTTAAAGACTGAATCAATTATCCTAGTATTCGCTTGGTGAAGAACCCATAAATCTACTTGTTCAGGAAGAATTCCTGACTGTTCGCAAAAGCTGCTGATAAATGGCGGAAGTTCTTTATTAACATATTTAAAAACTTCGTGTCCCTTCATCTGGAAGGTTTTAGGTTCTCCTTCTCGCGCGCTGGCATAGGCCAAAATATCGTGTTTACTGCCGTCTGAGATGAATTTTGACGATACAAAACATGGACCGTCCTCATCGGAAACAGTCAGAACACACGCACCAGCACCGTCTCCCATCAGAATACATGTTCCCCTGTCGCTCCAGTCAAGGATTTCTCCGAACGCCTCAGCTCCGACAACCAGAACATTGTTCCACATGCCCGAGGCAATTCCCGATACTCCGACAGCCATTGCGGAGAGGCTGGCTGTGCAGCCGGCATGGATATCCATAGCTCCGGCCCTTTTAGCTCCGAGACGGTCTTGGATTTTGGAAGCAACACTGGGAAACATGGATTCTGGCGAATTTGTACCCACCAAAATCATGTCTATTTCAGATGCGGAGATTTTTGCGTCTTTCAGGGCTTCTAGAGCCGCAAAATAGGCTAAATCACTGCATTGCTGTCCCTTTTCAACAAAGTGGCGCTTTTTTATGCCGGTACGTTCAACTATCCACTCATCGTTGGTATCGAGAATTTTTTCAAAATCAAAGTTGGTCATCACCCGTCCGGGAAGATACTTGCCTGTACCGGCAATTTTTGACGAACGACCGCTAAAATATGACAATTAGTTTCCTCCTTCTGCTATCTCTTCTCTTATTCGTTCAACTCCGTTGCGGTTGACAAAATTCGCCGCACCGAGAAGAGCGTAAGAAATAGCACTGCGTTTCGAGCGTCCATGTACCTTTATGACAGTTCCGTTAACACCGAGAAGCGGTGAACCGCCGACTTTTTCCCAGTCAAATCGCCCCAGAACACGCTTCATTGCCGGCCACATGAACATTAAACCTATTTTGGGAAGCAAGTGGTTGGTATACTCTTCTTTGAACTGACCCTTAAGAAGCTCTCCCAGCCCTTCACCGAACTTTATCAAAATGTTGCCGCTAAATCCGTCGCAGATTACAACGTCGGAAATACCGTTTGGCAAATCGCTGCCCTCTGCGTATCCTTGGTAATTAATGCTGCTGTTTTCGATAAGCTCACGCGCGGCACTAATAACATCGTCGCCTTTTGTTACTTCCTCTCCGTTGCAAAGCAATCTGACTGAGGGGTTTTCCACATTCTGAAACAGCTTCATATATGTTGACCCCATTTGAGCAAATTGAAAAAGGTTAATCGGCTTACAGCGGACTGTACCACCTACATCCATCAACAGAGTTGGTCTATTAAGTACCGGAAGCATGGCCCCAAGCCCAGGTCTGTCGATTCCGGGAATTCTGCCAAGCAACAAAACTCCGCCTGCGGCGATAGCGCCTGTACTGCCGGAAGAAACGATGCCTGCGGCCTCTCCTGAACGCACCATCTCAAATCCTACAACCAAGCTGGAATTTTTTTTGCGCCGAATTGAGAGTGACGGTGAATCATTAGCGGTAATTACATCCTCCGCGTGAACAATATGAAGACGAGAGCGCACAGTATTCTCAGCCTTTTCAAAATGTGGGGCTATTTTATCTTTATCACCGATCAGCGCGATGGATAGATGGGGATTTTCACGGCATGCAAGAATCGCACCCTGACACGGTTCTTCAGGAGCATGATCCCCACCCATTGCATCAAGTGCTATGAGCATTTCTTCGCCTCCAATTGGTTTTCATCAGCGTAGTCTTTGGCAACTACAATAAAGCGGCCGACAAATATTTCTCTGTCTGCAACTTTGGAATGAACACTTACAACATATTTGTTGCCTTTGTGAGTTCCTACTTTGGAACTTGCCAATATTTTTTCGCCGACGTAAGCAGGCTGGCGGTATCTTAATCTCGCCGCTCCGACAATGACCATATCCTCGCCGATGGTCGCGATGGCAAGGGTAGCGGCCTGAGCATATATATAGTAGTCGCTTACAAGGTCGGTATGGCGAAAAGCAATATCCGAAGATGCGGTAAGAACAGAGACGGCCCATTCATTAGGCTCAAGCTCAAGAAGTTCTCCTATGACTTCATCGGATCTCATAGATTTGAGTCTGCTAGTAGCCTGCTCGGCCATTGAACGCATTCTTTCGCGGACTTCAGGAATAGCAAGAAGCCCTCTGTCCAAGCGGACAGTGCTTAGGCTGACACATAAAGAAGCTGCTATTTCTTCATCAGTCATCAGAGGGTTTGCATTTATCAGATTGATAAGCGTCTGATGGCGTTTTCTTTTTATTTCTGAACGCATAAAACCCCTCCGGAAAATCAAATTGGTATCTGGTCGTAATACCAGACACGATATTACATCAAAAGCTCGTTGTCAATGGGGAAACAATGTTTTTGGTGGATTTTAACGAGCTTAGCTTTGTTTTCTTCGCAGAACTATTGTGTATGTATTGTCAACGCACACATTTTAAAAACTTAAAAAGTGACAAAAAAAAAAGCAGAACCCGAGGAAACCCTCGAGTCCTGCTTTTCTTTTTTGTAAGATACTAGTCTTTTGCTGTCTTTTCGGAAATCTTAACAACCTGACGTCCCTTGTAATAACCGCATGCGGGGCATGCACGGTATGTTTGAATCATTTCACCGCAATGCGTGCACGTTGTTAGACTGGGCCCTGTAAGGGCTCCAAGCCACTGGGACTTGCGTTCATGTGTGCGGGAGTGGGATACTCGCCTTTTTGGAGTTGCCATTCTTTGTTTCCCCCCTTAAATCTTCAGCGAAAAATTCGCCTGTACAATTCTATCACTATTCTATTATTTTTGCAGTATCAATTGTTCTGGGAATCTTTTGTAAAAGATTTCAGAATTTCGAACCGCGGGTCGCCTTTTTCTCCTTCGCAGGAGCACGGAGCAATATTCAGGTTAGCACCGCACCTAGAGCAAAGCCCCTTGCAGCTTTCACTGCATAGAGCCGTAGAAGGCAGAGCTGTTATCAACACTTCCCAAATCAGCGGGGCAAGGTCGATTTCATCTTCCCAGGAGTCAAGCAGAATAAGTTCTTCGTCTCCGTCCTGAGCACCCTCTTCTGTTTCTTCCGTAAACTCATTAGGCCGCAATGAGAAAAGATACCGCAAAATTCCATTTATTGCAACCCCCGCAGGTTCAAGACATCTTGAACATGGGACATTTGCAGCGCTTTTTATATAAATTTCAGTAAGAATACGCCCCTCGGTGCGATAAGCTTCAACTTTCACCTCTATAGGCTCTTTGAAACTGTAGATTTGAGACCAATAGCTGATCGGCAGCTCAACAGTAAGATTGAAATCATCATTGTAGGGCTCTCCATCTCTGGGAACAGCCGAGATAACCAGCGGATGTTTCCAGTTGGATGGTGCCGATTCGAGGAATTTAGCCATAGCAGAAGCTAGTTCGCACCCTCAACGCAGCGTTTGGTATCACGGGCAATGACCATCTCTTCATCGGTGGGGATGACCATGACTGTAACCCTTGAGTCGGGTGTGCTGATGATAACTTCTTTACCGCGGCAGTTGTTCCTAACGGCGTCAACTTTGATACCCATGAATTCCAGACCATCGCAGACTGTCTTACGGAATTCGCTGCCGTTTTCACCGATGCCGGCTGTGAATACCAATACATCTATTCCACCCATGCCTGCTGAGTATCCGCCGATGTATTTTTTAACGCCGTAGATAAGCTTGTCCTGAGCCAACTGCGCGCGAGGATCTCCTTTAGCAGCGGCATCTTCCACGTCGCGGAGGTCGCTTGATATTCCGGAAAGGCCCTGAAGTCCGCTCTTTTTCTGAATTTCTTCGTTGACAAGTTTCGCATCACCGAGTTTATTCATGAGGAATATCATAACAGAGGGGTCTACATCGCCGCTGCGTGTTCCCATTACCACACCTTCAGCTGTGCCGTAGCCGAGGCTGGTATCAACGGATTTTCCTCCGTCTACTGCTGTCATTGAGCTGCCATTGCCAAGGTGGCAGGTTACTATTTTAAGGTCTTTAATATCTTTACCGAGGATTTCTGCCGCACGATTGGCCACATAGAAGTGGCTTGTGCCGTGAAAACCGTAACGGCGAACTCTGTCTTCTTCATAGTACTTGTAGTCTATACCGTAGATATACGCCTTAGGAGGCATTGTCTGGTGGAAGGCAGTGTCAAATACGACAACGTTGGGTAGTTCGGGGAGCACGGTCTGCACCGCTTTGATTCCCTGGAGGTTCGCTGGATTGTGGAGCGGAGCGAGGGGGATTACTTCTTCGATGCCCTTCATTACTTCCGGTGTGACAAGAACAGAGGTGGTGAATTTTTCTCCTCCGTGAACAATGCGGTGTCCTGCGGCGGAAAGTTCGCTGAGACTCTTAAGCACACCGTATTCTGCATCAACAAGCATATCGAGGACATATTTGATAGCTTCGGTATGTGTCGGGAAGTCGACTTCACGTGATATTGAGTCCATGCCGGTTTTGGTGTGTTTGATACGCGAACCGTCGATGCCGATGCGCTCAACGAGTCCCTTTGCAAGAACGGCTTCGCCATTCATATCGATAAGCTGGTACTTCAAAGATGAACTTCCGCAGTTAAGAACAAGAATTTTCATAGAACTGCCTCCCTAGGTCTTATATCTCCGCCTCTTTATGGTATTCTTACCCCAAGAGGACGGTGAATTTTATGCACATTCCCGTAGTAGGAATCGTAGCCGAATACAATCCGCTTCACCGCGGACATAAACATCACATCGAGCAGGCTATTTGCAAATGCGGAGCAGAAGCTGTAGTTGCCGTGCTGTCGTCTGATTTTGTCCAGCGCGGTGAGCCATCCATTGTCAATAAAAGGAAACGGACGGAAATGGCTCTGAGTTCGGGGGCTGACCTGGTACTTGAGCTGCCGGCAGTCTTTTCCTCTCATAACGCGGGAGTGTTTGCAAGTGCGGCAATCGATGTACTGGGTGCTTCACAAATTGTTACTCATTTAGCCTTCGGACTTGAGAATCCAAACTGGCAGTTAGACAAAATCTTAGATATTGTAATCGAAGAACCAAAACCTTTCAAGTTTTTACTTAAAGAACATTTAGAAAAAGGGTATTCTTTTGTTGAAGCACGTTCTTCCGCACTGGATATTTTGGTTCCTGGAACAGCGGAAATGCTGCGCGGCTCCAACAACACTTTAGCCTTGGCTTATCTCAAGCAGATAAGGAAGAAAGGCTATAACATGGTTCCTGTGCCAATTCAAAGGGTTGGAGCCTCTTACAATGATGATCGTTTAGGATCTTTTTCCAGTGCCACCGCAATAAGAAAAGCAATTTCCTGCGGAAAAATCAGCGAGGCTTTGGCAGAAATGCCGCAAGAGACGGCGAAAATTTTAAAGGGCGAAATAGAGGCCGGGCACGCCTACTTGGAAAGCGATAGACTTTGGCGTCTGCTGCGGACAGTGTTGCTGCGGACACCTCCTTCGCAGATAGCAAGGATCGCAGAGGTAAGTGAGGGGATAGAATATAAGCTGATAAAAGCGGCATACTCGGCCTCCTCTTTTGAAGAGTGGGCCGATATCTGCACCAGCAAACGCTATACCATGGGGCGTATTAAAAGGCATGGAGTACATGTTCTGCTAGCTGTAGACCATTGGTCTAACCGTGCTTTTCAGCGCCTAGGGCCGCCTTATATCAGGGTCCTCGGGCTGAAAAACCGCGGACGCGAACTGCTGCGCCAGATGAAAAGCTGCGCCGCCCTTCCAATAGTCACTCGCTGCGGTGATGCCGCTCGGGTCTCAGCTTACGCGAAAAAAATAATGGATTACGATATTCTCGCAGCGGAGATTCGCGAGGAGGTTGTAGCAGAACCACAGCGCGGCTTGGAGCATAAGCGAAGTATAATTATGGCCGCAGGTGAATAGCAATACCCTCCGGCGGGCAAAAAGCACCAAGACAAGATTGTTTTACGGGCCGTGTGCCCCTTAAAAAAATAAAAATTAAGGAAGGTGTTTGGTATTGAAAACTTTGAACGACTTTAAACGCATACATTTGGGAATTTTGCCGACCCCATTTTATAAGTTGGAAAACATTAGTAAGAGGTTGGGAAAGAATATTTATATCAAACGCGACGACATGACTGGAATTTCTCTTGGAGGCAACAAAGTGCGCAAACTGGAGTTTCTGCTCGCTGACGCTAAAGAGCAAGGCTGTGACTACGTTATTACCACCGGCGGCGCTCAGTCAAACCATGCGATGTTAACTGCCGCTTGCGCCAATAAAATCGGTATGAAGGCTATTTTGGTACTAAAAAAACGCGGAGTTACCTCTAAAGCAGGCAATTTAATTTTAGATGATATTTTGGGTGCTGATGTGCGTTTTGTAGACAGTGACAGTTACGACGATGTTTATGCGCAAATGCACCAAATAGAGGCGAATCTTAGCGCACGTGGACACAAATCATACTTTGTGCCTGTCGGCGGATCCGTACCGCTGGGTTCCTTGGGCTATGTGAATTGCGCCGCTGAAATTTTCGCACAGGCAAAAGACTTGAAAATCAATGTCAGCCGTATTGTCAGCTGTGTTGGTTCCGGCGGCACCTATGCGGGGCTGGCTCTCGGGGCCAAGCTCTTTTCCCCGGCAACAAAGGTTACGGGAATAGGTGTTAGCGACGAGCCTTTTGAAGAAATTTCTCTTGATTTAATGGAGAAAACGGCAGCTCTGCTTGAGGCGGATATTAATATTTCAAAAGCGGACATCGACATTCACTACTGTTTCGGCAGCGGCTACGCGATCCCATCCGTTGAAGGATCTAGTGCTATCTCCATGCTTGCGGCTGAAGAGGGGCTGATTATCGACCCTGTGTACACCGGCAAAACATTCGCGGGGATGCTGCAGCTGATAGGAGCTGGCAAGTTTGCCGACGAAGAGAACATTGTCTTTCTTCATAGCGGCGGAGCGGCCGCCCTTTTCGCCATCGATCTGACACATTAGTAAAAGAGTATATGAAATCCGCCGCTTGCCCTATTGATTTTATATCAATAGCAGCATAAGCGGCGGATTTACTCATATTTAAGCGGTAAAAAACGGACAGGATGCACACGCAATAATTGCTAAGGAAATTTAGAAGCAAGCCTCCATTGGCAATCGTCGTTTAGGTCTCTTGTCGTAATCAAGGAGCGATAGTCAGTGATTTTGCCTGACATACGATTTCCTTAAATCCTTGATTTGCATACATAGAATATAGTTTCTTCACCAATCGCTTAGGTTACTTTTCGAATACGGCACAATCGGCACATATAAGCGGTGACCGATTAAAGGTTGCGAGGCGGTATCCTCTCACGCAGCCTTCTGAAAACACCTGGCGGAACCATCTCACGCACCGCACCGCCAAACTGAAAGGCGTCTTTAACTCCGCGGCTTGACAGGTAGGAATATTTGGCATCTGTGGCGATAAAAAAGGTCTCTATTTCCGGAGCCAACTGCCTGTTCATTTGCGCCAGCTGAAATTCATATTCAAAGTCAGAAAGCGCGCGCAGCCCTCTGATGATAATCCGGCTCTGCTCCTGTCTCATGAAATCCACCAAAAGACCGTCAAAATATTTAACTTTGACATTAGGAAGGTGGATAAGAGCCTCACGCGCCATAATTTGGCGCTCCGCCTCACTGAATGTCGAACGCTTTTCAGGGTTGACCAGCACGGCTACCACAAGTTCATCAAACAATGATGCGGCCCTCTCCGTAATATAGATGTGCCCATTTGTAATCGGGTCAAATGAACCAGGATATATCGCCTTGATCATCAGTCTTTTCTCCTTCGGTAAAATGTAAGCACCGTGCCTCCATATGAGCGGTCTTCTCGCTCCCATTTCTGCGGATCAAGCTCCAAGATGCTTTCTCTGTCAGAATGCTCAAAGATAGCTACGCCGCCCTCCGACAAAATAGCGTCGTTTTGGTCTATCAGTGCAGGAAACTCTTTGCCCCATCCAAGTTCATAAGGAGGATCGGCAAATATTATATCGAATTTTTCTCCGTTTTTGGCAAATCTGCCAACGGCGCGTCTAGCGTCCATACAGAGGCACTTAACTCCATCTGGTGCCTTTTTGGCTATTTCAGCCGCTCTTTTCCTTTCTGACTCCACCGAATAGACCGGAGAGGCTCCTTTTTTAAAAGCTTCGATTGCTATCTGTCCGCTTCCGGAAAAAAGGTCAAGGAAACTGTTTTCCCTAAGAGAACCAAGTATATTAAAAAGTGCCAGCACAACCTTACCTGTTGTCGGGCGCATCTCTTTCATTAATATTCCCCCTATGCCGCAATATAAAGAGTATAATGTTGCAGTTCAATATTGTACATAAGGGGGCGAGATACTGCCATGAACCATAAAAACGAGCCATTGTCAGAAGAAAAAATTCAAAAGCGAAACCTTACCTGCTTCACATTCCTGCACGGCCTAAATGACATGCACTCGACTTCCCTGCCTACCATAATACCGATGCTGGTACAGTCCATTGGGCTATCCATGAGCGGAGCAGGAATGCTTAACGCCGTCTTCGGCATAACAAATATCTTCGCTCAGCCGATAACAGGATACTTCGCCGACAGGCAGAGGCGCCCATGGTTCGCGGTATGGGGGCCGATGATCAGCGCCTCAGGAGCATGCCTTCTGCCTATGGCACCATCATACGGAGCAGCGCTATTAACCGTGGGAATGATGAGTATGGGAACAGCTCTATTCCACCCGCAGGGAACAGGCAAATGCGGCTCTTCCGCAGGGAAAAACAATCTCGCCTTCTGCATCTCGCTCTTTGCCGCCTGCGGCAGTTTTGGCAGCGCCATCGGTCCACTTTATGTAGTATTTATGATCTCACTGCTCGGCAAAACATTTTTTCCACTCATGCTGCTGCCGATATTTGCTATCTGCCTCTATATTTGGCATCACACATCTGCTCCTATAAGCACGGAACTTCTGCCGCAAGATAAAGCTGACATCACGGGATTTATAAGTAATATCAAATACCTGCTCAGCAAGGTGGGAGGGGTCGTAATGATGGCCAGTCTCAGAGATGCCACCTTCCAAGGAATAAAAATATTCCTCCCCATGCTGATTATCACCAGAGGCGGCACCATCGCTGCGGGTGGTTTTTCTCTTTTTGCCATCACCCTTGCCGGAACGGCTGCCGGGATAGCAGGAGGAAAACTTGCAGACACTGTCGGCGACGAAAGAATTCTCATTGCCAGCATGAGCGTCTCCCCCATATTTATTTTGGCGGGCCTCCACACAGCAGGATTACTCTCTCTGGCTCTGCTAATGGCAGGCTTCGCGCTGTTGCAAACAAGCTGCCCCGTCACAACCGCTATGGCGCAAAAAAGGTGCCCCGAATCTCGGAGCACCGTAAGTTCATTAGCTTTAGGAGTCTCTTGGGGAATAGCCAACCTTTGCACGACCCCTGTAGGCTTCTCCGCCGACATCTTCGGATTGGAGCCAACTCTTAATGTGGTGGCTTTATTTCCCTGGCTGGCAACGGCTCACGCTCTTATTAAAAAATATTCGTCCAGATAGCGGTTACTTTGATGCGATATCTAAAGCGTGCAAAAGAGCAGCCCTCATCGCCGGCGTGCGGTATGGGTGCCCTACGGAGTCAACTTTTATAGTGATTCCCCTGTGATTGGGAATGACCTTAAGATAAAAATGCTGTTCAAACCCTTCGTCCGCGGTGATTACAAGTATAATGCCAATGCCGTCCGATGATATAAAAGCATCACGGAACACCCAGTGTCCCTTGCCGCCCACACCGCAGCCCGCAGCATCTTTAAGCGCGGCTAGGACATCGCCCGCCGTCTTCCTCGTCTCTTTATCACACTCCATAGGCCAACCATCCTCTCCGCCTCTCTCAGGCACGACTTTGCCGTTTTTACGCAGTATCAGACGCCAAGTATCCTTACCCATGGCTTTCCATTTACGCTCGTATTTTGTTACGCAACCCCTCACGGGATTGGTCTCCACAGGGTCGGCATCAAGAGCACCCAGCTCCGAAATCGTCTCCGACGCCTCTTGAGCATACCAGTCAACATCGGTGACCAACTCAAAGACGCCGCCCGGCTCAAGAAGATAATTCAGCAGATCGGCGAATATCGGTACTGTAACACGGCGCGTCGCATGCCTCGTCTTCGGCCATGGGCAGGGAAAGTTCATAAATACATGCTCGACACTCTCCGGCGGAAAACAGTGGCGCAGCAAAAAACGCGCATCTCCGTGCATTATGCGAATATTACCAAGTCCCTTGGCAAGCGCAAGCCTCGCCCCTTTTGAGGCATAGCACTGAGAGACCTCAATGCCGACAACTAAAACATCGGGGTTTGTCTTTGCAAGATACTCCAGAAACTCCCCGCTGCCAAAGCCTATTTCTACAAAGACACGTCCGGAGGGCGAAAGCGCCTTCCAATCCAAAGGAAGTTCTTTGTTCTCGGTGACAATCACCTCATCAAGATTCCACCACATAGACTAATCACCGTTCCCTGATGACATTGCTTTTGCTTTTAAAAAGAACTCCGGCTCTTTGGCCAGAGCAAACCAAACATCAAGAGGCAATTCTTCAGCCCTAGCGGACTGTTTCAACCCATGCCGATTTAAAACATCAAGCGCGGTTTCCCGGGTAATATCATTGTAACCGGCTATCCAGTTGTTCACCAAAGTTTTCCTGCGCTGAGTGAAAGATCTACTTAGAAGCCCGCGCCAAGTTCTATCCAGCGGCAGTTCACGGTTTTTCTCTATTTTTATCTCAATAAGGCACGAATTAACGCGCGGCTGCGGCCTGAAGGCCGTTGGAGAAACCTTCCTGAGAATAGATGCCGTTCCCATCGCCTCGATTGTAATACCCAAGGGAGATCTCTCTCTATTTTTTTCAGGTGAGGTAATCCTCTCAGCAGACTCAAGCTGAACCATCAGCAGCATATAATCCAGCCCCTTCAAAGAGAGCTTTTCAATAAAGGTCCAAAGGAGCGGTGTGGTAATATGGTATGGCAAATTAGCAATTATCCTATTGGGGAAAAAAGGAAGCCCATGCTCATAGTCAAATTGAACCGCATCGCCCCATAAAGGCATCAATCTTTTATCTTTGATTGCAAGCATGTCTATGACATGTTTGAGTCTTGTATCAAGCTCTATGGTGCAGAGAGCGGCACATTCAGTAGAGATTAGCCCCTCTGTAAGAATTCCCTCTCCAGGTCCAACTTCAAGAACGCGATCTTCGCTCGTTAATGCAGCCCGTTCAATCATATAATCCACAACGGAATGGTCAATGAGAAAATTCTGACCAATATCAGTGTTGTTAATAAAATGGGGTATTTTTGACATTTTTCTAATATATGCCCTCGGCAATCTTTATAATTTTATCGGTTACGGCAAAACAGCCTCCATACAATAGCATACAGAGCTCATATTTTACAACATAAAAGCACCGGCTGAAGTAAAAAAGCTTTTCAGATAACTGAAATGGACAAATAAAAAGACCGCCACCAAGGGCGGCATTAGTCATGCAATCTTACACACCAGACAGAATTATTTTAAGCGCAAGTTTAGTTAAATAAGCAACAGCACAACAAAAAAGAGCCCTGCTAAAATCAGCAGAACTCTTGAGAAATCTGGTCGGGATGAGAGGATTCGAACCTCCGACCACCTGCACCCCATGCAGGTACGCTAGCCAGGCTGCGCTACATCCCGTAA
>CAZFWP010000061.1:0-12737 GCA_964522805.1 uncultured Synergistaceae bacterium
CTACCGAGAGCAGCTCCAACAAGGGCGAGAACCATACAAGCCCACGGCACAGAGAGTCTCAAGTGAAACAACATCCAAAATTTAGAAACGTTCATGCCGCTTTTTTCATTAATTTTTATGTACTCCAGCAGTTCGGGAATAGTCATTTGATCTGGCTTCTGTGTTGACTTTGCAACGTCGCTCGGACTCATGTTAAGTGTCAGAGCTTGTTTATCAAACTTAAAAAGGTGGTTGACATTACCCTCCTTATTGATTTCAAAAACATTTCCGCTGTTGATCCACCAACTGCCATTAATCCATTTTCCTGATTTTGCAGAAACAATTCTGCTCAACCGTCCGGCGTCAAACTCTTCTACGACAATTTCTTCCATATCGCCATTGACGATTTTCATTTTATTGATATAGATAACCCTCTTGAGGGTTCCGACTCCCTCTTCTTTGAGAAATATCTTCTCCTTAAAAAGGGGGGGGGATTCCTTAAAAACTTCGTACATCATGACATTAGCTGCAGCTCGTTCACTTAGAGGCACCAGCGTCTCATTTACAAAGAACGCCGCAACCGAAACGAAGAACGTTGCAATGATAACGGGTCTAATGATTCTTTTGAAAGAAAGCCCCGCTGATTTTAGAGCAACAAGCTCTGAATTCGCCGACAGCTTTCCAAAACCTAAAAGCGCGGCTAAAAGACAGCTCATAGGAATAGTATAGGCAACAAGCCGCGGCAGATAATAGAAGAAAAGCCTCAGTACCACGCCAATGGACACGCCTCTTTGAATAACCAAGTCAGCTATCTGAAATAGCAGACTTCCAGCAATCAAAATAATTGTGAAAGACATGATTCCAAAAAAGAACGGCCCTTTCAGCTCACCGAGAATGAATCTGTCTAAGGCACGAATTTTAAAAAAACCAGCAAACGCTGTTAAATTTTTATTCACTTATTTTCTTCCTCATTAAAGCGCACTATATATTCGGCAAAATCACGCACTGCACCATGCCCACCGCATAATTCCGAGCACCAGTCGGCAGCTTCTTTTACAATCTTTCTGGCATTAGCGGTGGCCAAACCGATGCCGGCCCATTTTATGCACTCAATATCAGGGATATCATCGCCTGCATATGCTATTTCACTATACGAAAGAGAGTACTTGCCCGCAATGTTTTTTAAGTCTGACAGTTTATCGTCAGTGCCGTTTACACAGCAAGTTATCTTTAAATTTTCAGCTCGTTGTAGCGTTGAGGCCGAGTAACGGCCGCTAATGAAAATAACTTTGATCCCTCTTTTAAGCAAATCAGCGAGACCATAGCCGTCCTGTACGTCAAAGCGTTTAAGCTCATTACCATTACCATCCATATAAATGCCGCCGTCTGTCAACGTGCCGTCAACATCCAAAGCGAATAGCTTAATCAACAGAACCTTCCTCTGATTTCTTGCTCCAGTCCTGAGTCATTCTTGGGGTAAAGCCACGGGTGGATTCTTCTGCAAAGCGCAGTAAAATTTTTGCCTCATCTCTGTCTCCATATACGTTGGAGACTTCTTCAATACCTTCTCTGATAGTGCGTCCGGAGTTATAGATAATTTTATACATATCGCGGATACTGCGTCGTGATTCAGAGGTAAAGCCGCGCCGCCTCAGCCCGACCCTGTTTATGTCATATACACGGCAAGGAATGCCAGACGCCAAGCAAAAAGGCGGAATATCCTGTGTTATCCTCGAAAGCCCTCCAACCATGCAGTATGAACCAATATGAACAAACTGATGAAATCCTGACATCCCGCCGACAACAGCAAAGTCGCCAATATGCACATGCCCGGAGATACCGGATTTATTAGCAATGGTGCAGTCCCTGCCAATAAAGACATTATGAGCCACATGAACGTTCTCCATAATGAAACAATTATCGTTTATTCTTGTCTCCTGATTTTCTCCGGTAGCTCTGTTAACAGTAACAAACTCTCGGCAGACAACATTATTACCCAACCGAGCCCAAGAAATTTCTCCCTTGTATCCTAAATCCTGAGGGTCCCCGCCGATAACGGCATGTTCATGAAAGACACAATCCTCTCCGACCTCTGTGTAGCCACATACACGTGAATATGCCTTGAGAACCGTGCGAGCCCCTATTTTTGCCTTTGCATCGACTATACAATACGGACCAATCTGTACATCCTCGCCTATTTCAGCATCTTTTGAGACAATGGATGTAGGGTGTGCCACAATACTCATTATTTCGCCCCCGCGTCAAATGTTAGAGCAGATGAAATGGTAAAGCCCATAACAGCTTCAGCTACAACTTCTCCGTCCACCGTTGCGGTAAATTGGAATTTCCCCATATTGCCGCGGCGTCTGACAAGCGTCGCAACTGTTCTGAGCTGATCACCTGGTTTTACCGGTTTTCTAAACTTTGCTCTTTCAACAGTAGTTAAGTACACAAGTCTGCGATTTCCATCTTGCATCTCAGGCTGCATCTTCATAACAATAGCACCGACTTGTCCCATTGCTTCGAGAATCAGCACTCCAGGCATTACAGGTTCGTCAGGAAAATGTCCCTGGAAAAAGGGCTCGTTATAGGAGACATTTTTATACCCTATTACCTGTTTGAGATTGTCTTCGTTGATCACTTCTTCAATACGGTCAACTAGCAAAAAAGGATACCTATGAGGCAGACACTCCATTATTTCTTTTATTCCTAGCTTCATATTTCTTCCTCCTACACAGTCTAGAATAATTTTCACATACTTAAGGGAATAACTCTCTTTATTTTTTCCACTAATTTGCCATGTATGCCATGCCCGGCGCAAATAGCAACATAATGAGCGATGACAGGGCCGCCGGACAGCGCCAGATCCCCAAGCAGGTCGACAACTTTGTGAGTGACACACTCTAGCGGGAATCTAAGACCGCCTTCATTAATGAGACTAGCACTGTCAAATACAAGGGCGTTTTCAAGAGAACCCCCTTTTGCCAAATTTGCTCTTCGCAAATATTCTAACTCGTATGTCAGTCCAAAGGTTCTGGCATATGAGATGACACTAAAGAAAACATCTTCGTTTATTTCATAACTGACTCTCTGGGTAGCTATAGGAGTGCCGGAGTAATCTATAACATAGGTCACCCGCAGATCCGGAGATGGGACCGCAGAGAGAAAACGCCCATTCTTATTATCATCAATATACATCGGCGTGCTAAGAGCCGTAATTTTACGGTCATAGGGCAACTCCGTATAGCCAGTGCCTCGTATGGCCTCAGCAAACTCATGAGCACTGCCGTCCAGAATGGGAACTTCTTCACCTTCGAGTGAGATAGTCACCGCATCTAACTCCATGCCTATAACAGATGCCAAAAGGTGCTCTGCTGTTCTGACAATTGTTCCGTCAGGCAGGCAAAATCCAGTAAGACGGCTATCCTCCTCTACTACTGCAGAAGATATCGGATATAGCCCTTTTTGGGTTCTAAAATTTATACCACAGTTATCGCTCGGTATCAATGTAACTTTGCTTTTAATACCGGAATGAAGCCCGACACCATCTATTATTATCTCGTCTTTAAGCGTTCGGCTTTTTCTCATATGCTTCTTCCAACTCAGCGACTCTATGTTTTAATTCTTTTATTGTTGAGAGCAACTCAGGGAGCTGCTTTATGGCCAACATTTGTTTTAGCTCTTTCCTATGTTCCTGGGCAGGAAAACCGGAGACAGTCGCACCATCCGGTACTGAATTTACAATGCCGCCTCTTGCCGCCACAGTTACACCATTACCGACTGAAGCATGGTTTGCCACTCCTGACTGCGCAGCCAGAACAACACCATCGCCGATAGTGCTGCTCCCAGCAATTCCGGACTGCGATACGACAATACAAAATTTACCTATATGGCAGTTATGGCCAACCTTGACAAGCGCGTCAAGTTTAGTACCTGATGAAACCAAAGTCTCACCAAAAGTTGCTCTGTCTACGCATACACAAGTACCGATTTCGACACTATCCTGAATTATCACTTTACCTATCTGGGGGATACGTAATAATCCAACCTTCTTATCGGGAATAAATCCAAATCCATCAGAACCAATTACGGCATTTGAATGTATAATGCAATTTCTCCCAATTACGGCAGATTCATGCAGGACAGCACCAGGCTCGATCCTGGTAGCATCACCGACAGTAACGCCGTTTCCAATCCAAATATTCCCTACAAGAACACAATTCGCTCCGATTACAACATTATCAGAGATTACGCAATTCGGACCAATATGCACGTTTTCTCCGATCGACGCTGACGGCGAAATCACTGCCGTAACGTGAATCATCGGCGTCTCCTTGATATGGTTGTCAAAAAAATCAAGCAACGAAACCAATGCAAGGCGCGGATCCTCTACCTCAACACCCATACAATCTTCAGGTATCCACCCGGGCTTGCTTAACAATGTCATGTCTGGCTTCAGTTCACTGACAAATTTCTTTTCCCATAACGGTGAGATCGTGTCGACGCTGTTATGCGACAAGTCAGATATGCGTATTACTTTTTTATTTGGATCTCCCTTTAACACCCCGCCCGTCATTTCTGATATTTCCAGCAGGGATAGCACTTTTTGCTGCAGCATATATACCAAACTCCTTTAAAATTATTAGAGGTTTCCCAGCATTCTAAGACTCCACCTATCATTATCTCTCGAGTCAAAATGTAATTCAAAAGAAATATACTGAGTGGCCTTCCAACCAATAGCAGTATTAATTTCTCCGTCTTCGCGCACACGAAGCCACGCATATGGCTTATGCAACCGTGGAGATATATTTAGGCGTCCCCACCACATATCATCTTTGGAGGACCATTCTCCGCCTATCCAGACGTCTCCCCATGGAGAACAGCGTATCCCTAACCGCCCCTCCGGGGTCCAGTCTTTAAGCTCAACAATGCCTTCTCCGTAAGCTTCCACGGCCGCATCATCAAAAAGAAAGACACGCCTGCCAATATGCAGCCCAATTTCTGCGGAACGATCCTTTGTGCCCCCATAAACTGCAGCCCAAGCCCCAAGAGAATATCTACGACTTTCAATATTTACGTTCATTTGAGAGACAGCCGCCGCAGAAAAATCTGCAACAGAACGAGATGCTGTCCTTTCAACAATGCCGCGATTGTCCAAAAATTTTTCTGCCCAAACATTTATATCCTTAGTATGCAATTTGGCCCACGATACAGGAAGCCCTAAAAAAGGTGGAAATTCCTGCAGAATATCCTCCTTTAGCTCGCCATGAAGAAGCGTTGGCAATGAGCTGGAAGAAAATGTCGGATTAAGAGCAAGCACAAGTGGCAGTTCTGCTGTAAACGATATTTTTAGAACATTTTCGTCTGCATTTTCGTACACGATAAAAGTGGGATGCCATCCCGGCAGTACCGGCTTTAAAAGACCGATAATTTCATTTCTTAAGGCCGCATCGCACCAAGCAAGCGACGCCACTGGCACTCCGTAGATAACCTCCGTTATTGACTCCAATGCCTTTTCTGCATCTGCGACAAACCATTCAGCCGCTGGCGACTTTAATGACGGGTACTCAAACTTGACGCTCCAGTTACGGAAAATGCTGTCTGGTATAAACGAGACAACAACTTCATCTTCATTAGAAATTATATTATTAACTTTATAACCGGAAAATAACTGCTCTGAAACCGCAGAAAGAATCTTCGCAACAGCCGCTCTGCTCGATGTGCTTGATAATTTCTGCACTACGGCGTTGAGACTGCGCTCAGCAGGTTCTTTTTGCCAATTGGACAACCCTTCAACTTTAACAGAATATGAGTAAGCATAAGCAGGAAACATAACAAGGGTCGCGGCAAATATAAATGCCGCAACCCAGTAACTAAAAATCGAAGATATTTTATCCTTAGAAAAGTTCTCCGAAGCCAAAGTGGAACTTGTCCTCTTCACCGCTGGCATAGTCAAGCCTCATATTACCAAGGGGAGTATTTATACGTACACCAAAACCGGGAGCTGTGCCAATGTCATTTCCCCAACTTGGCTCACTAAATGTTCTGCCATCTTTGTCTTTTCTCCATGCGCGGCCAACATCATAGAAAACAACAAAGCTGAATGCTTTCTCAAGCGGTATACGAAGTTCAAAATTACCAAGCAACATGTCTTCTCCACGGAACCTCTCGTCTTTATAGCCGCGCAACGTGGTATCGCCGCCTATTGTATACATTTCTTCGTATGGGACATCCCCGGCTGATGAGCCGATCATGACACGAGCAGCAAGCATCATTGGCTTCTCCGGATTTGTGCCGAAAGAGGTTTCAAAGAAGTTCTTAAACAGCTTGTCTACAGGGAAATAGACCTTCGCTTCACCCCAATATTTGAAATAGGAATAATTTGTGTTCTCGATCTCCGCTTTTCCGTATTGGAGATTTATTGTCTCAACATCACCCTTTGAATAGGGTAAGTACTCATCAATATTCAATCTGCGGAGAGAAAGCAAGGCCGAATAGTAAGTACCATCACCCAAGTCGTCCAGTAAATCCTGCTTTGACGGTTTGGATGTGTCGCTTATTGGGTTTCCGTTAACGTCGACCCACTTGCTGGACTCAACATTATCAACCTTATGCCAGTCAAGTGTCATATACCAGTTGTACTTTGATTCATCTTTAAATTTACGACCAAAGCCGATATAAGCGCCGGTTTTGTCTCTATCATACTTTCCGAGTTCTTTATTGTCGTAGTAGTAATAAAGATCATCCCACGCCCTTTTGTACGCTCCGATCTTCCAAGCAGTAACCTTACCGCTCATATACGGCTGTTCAAAGCTGAGCCAATACTCCTGCCTGTCACCAAGCTCAAAACCGACATTGAGCTTAAGCCCCTTACCGGCGATGTTAAAATTCTCGTATGTAAGCCCGCCGCCAAAGCCGCTCTGAGTTCCGTATGAAACATTAAATCCAAGGCGTCCGGTGCGTCCCTCTTCAACAGTGATGACAATAATTACATCTTCTGGATTTTCACCTGGTTCAAAATTTACATTAACGTCACTGAAAAAACCTACCCCCTGAAGTCGATTAAGGGTAAGGCGCAACTTGTTAGAATTAAAAATCTCGCCCTCTTTAATTTTCAAATAACGCTGAACTACATGTTTCTTGGTTATTTTGTTGCCTTGAATTACAATCTGGCTGATCTTCGGCTCAACAATAATAACTGTTATCGCATCACCGTCTATCTGCACGTCCGCAACATTAGCCATTACATATCCGTCCTGCTGATATTTTTCCTTAATTCTCTGAAGGTCATTGCGGAAAAATGTACGGTTAAAAATCATTCCCGGTTTTGTAAAGAGCATCTCTGTGAGCTTCTCTGACGAATAGATTGTGTTTCCCTTAAAGTTGATTGAACCAACAACCGGGTTTTCCTGCACCTGAAAAGTTACTTTGACACCATCTTCACCATCGGTGACTTTATAATCAGTCGCCACAAAAAAGCCCAGTTCGAATATTGCTTCCGCATCTTTACGCAATTTTTCCTCATCAACAGGCTCCCCTACCTTAGAAGCGATAACACTGAGGATGTGCTCTGACACAACCGCCTTGTTGCCCACAACATCAAACGAAAGTATTTTCGGTCCTGTCAAGACCGGAACTTTCTCTGAATTAAGTTCATCTGAAGACAACGAAGCCTTATCCGCCGATACGGCAACCGCTTCCTTGTTGTCAGAACTTACTGTTTCGGCTGCATGACCCAATGACGGACACATTACCGCAAACAGCAGCAATAACAGTGAGGCGAAAATACACTTTTTAGAGAGAAAGGACACTAGCACCACTCCTTGACCAAAATGAGAATCCATTAAGTTTTCAATTTAATTAATGCAGTTACTTCATTACCCTTATCGCCTGGGTATCAGTACGAAGAGCCTTCTCTCCAACCTGAATTAGAGAAATCAGCTCTTCCGGGGCTATTGTAACATCAGATTCCACATTTAGCTCTGATTTTTGCTGAATGAAATCAATATTTTTCGCAGAACGCGCTGTTTTTACTGTTTCTTTGCGTGATGACGCTTGTTTTGACAATGGCTGCAGTAAATTTTTATCGCTTAAATCAGCTCTTATAACGTGCAAAAGAGCCAGTTCATCATCCGTCACCCAGTTAAGAGTTTGTTCCTTCTCCTGATTGTGGCTCGTTATGGTGGCAGGAATCCATGGTTTGCCAGACTCAACAGCAATGGGAATCGTAGAAAGCAAAACAATGACCATCGCGATAACGGTAGTCCTCAAACTCAGACTTAGTGCGTCCCGTGTAAAAATACTATTTTTTGCACTTGATGGATTTTGCAGCGTCTCCCAAATTTCGCGGCGAAGCTCCTGCACCTCTGCATTAAGGCAATCCGTCTCAACTAGAGCGGAGTCCCAGTGCTTATTATCACATGCAGCCGATAACCTATCGAGCCAACGCTGCAATCTCTTGATTCTTGTCTTCATCCCCGTTATGTACCTCCGGAATAATATTGATCACTTATTATATTATCCCCTTTAACGTAAAGATGTGGCTTCTTTTTCACTATTACCAAGCCATTTTTTTAACTTCGTCAGTGCCTTGCGCCTTATTCTGTAAACATGGCTGATATCAAGATTGACTTCTGAGGCAACATCTCTAGCTGCCCGCCCTTCAACAACAAGGGCGTTAATGATATCGGCTTCTCTTAAGGAAAGAGTGTCCATCGCCTGACGTAAGTCAATAGTCCATTCAGACACCTCCATGTCATTGTGAACCAAAGCAGATTTTGTGTCTTCCTCAACAAATACAATCTCATCGACAGGTAAGGGAGCCTTTGCCTCAACACGCTGGAGAAAATTAATCATCCTCCCGCGTATTTTATAATAGGCATAAGTGGAAAACCTGTTATTCCTTGTTACATCAAAAGCATCTACCGCACCAATAAGCGCCACCATCCCCTCCTGAATAAGGTCGGGATACGTGTTGTATGGGACTTTGAGCTTTTTTGCCAACCAGTAGACCATCGGGCGGTATGAGAGAATTAGGTCCTCCCTGGCCAGTTCGTCTCCATTAGAACAGTCACGCCATAAATTGATTTCCTCTTCGTGACGTTGCTCATCAAGTTCAGAGTTGCACTTTTTTGTTTTATCCAAACCAGTTACCTCTCAGATATTATTATGGTGGTCAGACATGGACATAATATAAAATATTCTAACACACACTTCTGTGAATGGGCTAAAACAGGGGAATATTCAGTACTTCACACAGCTCGCATTTATTATGCAAATTATCATTGAAGTAGGCAATTACACCCTTCATACCGGCTGTTACATCAACAGCTGTTATAGAGCAATTATCTATCCCCATATGCCAAAATACATCCGTGACACCTATATCCAACAGTGAAACAAATAAAGTCCTGAAAAAGGCTCCGTGCCCGACAATAATCGTGTCTCCAGTTCTCTTTGACAACAACATTTTTGAAACATTGGCGCATCTTTTTAAAATATCCATGTGATCCTCACCGCCTGGAGCGGTTACAGAAAGCTGAGATCTGCGCCATCTATCGAAAACAGCAACATCTGTCTTGGCAATAATATCCGGCACAGTCAGCCCCTCCCACACGCCAAAATCAATTTCAGTCAGTTCTTTGCATATTTCTATTTTGTGGATCTGCAAAACATCAGCAATGATTTCCGCCGTCCGATAAGCTCTGCTAAGAGGGCTAACCAAAATATTATTAGGCACTGTTCGAAGGCGGGATAACCTTAATGCAGCCCGGTATGCCTGTTCTTCTCCCTCTTGAGAAAGAGGAATATCCGTCCTGCCCTGGTATTTATATAATTTATTCCACTCAGTAACGCCGTGCCTAATAAAATAGATCCTTCTAGATGCACTGACAGACAGCCCCGGAGATTCAACCCCGCACTTCGCTCTTTCACCTTCCGCTTGCATAAACATCAAACATTCTCCTTAACATGGTAATTTGAACCATACTTTGGGATTCTAGCAGATATACCGTATAAGCAACAGATTTTCTTTACCTGCTACCTGCCACCCCGCTAGCGTTATATTGCCACAGATACGTTCCGCAAAAACTTTACATCATCCAAAAACAAATTTTAATTTATCTATTGACATTCTCAAAAAATCCTGTAAAATGTCCCATCGTGATGTTGCGCGAGTCGTTAGCTCAGTTGGCAGAGCACCGGACTTTTAATCCGGGTGTCCCGGGTTCAAGTCCCGGACGACTCACCACTTTGCGGTCCCATCGTCCAGAGGCCTAGGACACCGCCCTTTCAAGGCGGCGACACGAGTTCGAATCTCGTTGGGACCGCCATTTTTTTACCTGCCAGCGTAGCTCAGCAGGTAGAGCAGCGCACTCGTAATGCGCAGGTCTCCGGTTCGAATCCGGACGCTGGCTCCATTAAAACTATTTAGACCCCGGTGAGGGGTCTTTTTTGTGCTTTGCTCACTTGTTAAACGTGCGCCAAACGCAAGCTCCGTAAGCTTCACATAATAGAATAGGTGGCATATGGCTTTATCCTGGTATGGTGGAATACTTAACGTTTCCTTTTAAACCACATAAAAGACAGCTCTACGGTGTGCTTCATAGATAAAAAAGAGCCTTCGACAGGCAGCAAACACAGACAAATAGTCTGCTCAGCGTTGGAAGAAGGCTTTTTCTGTGGCAAGTATACACTTTTATTAGGTAACCCTCCACCACATAAACTCACTGAGTTTATCCTTGGTCAGCATTGTTTAACGCCTACCTTATTTTGTAGATGAAGCTTGGAAACATGAAACAAGGAGCAGCTGCGAAGAATGTTTTGGAGCACATTGGCTCTCTTGAACCCAATAAGTTCTACAGTAATCCTCTCTAAGAAGTAAAAGCGAGAAATATACGGATATGTGCAGATATGCCCCACCCAGAGGATCGTAAGGAATCATTGATACTGTAGAAGAGGACGTTAATCGGGAGAGTAAGTTTATACCTTGTACCATGCTTAGCAACTTCTTAATATGTTTTTGGTGATACCACTTTATATAAGTATCTATATAACCAATAAACATATCAGCCAAATAATTCGCGAATATTCATACTAAAAATCAACTTCATCATAAAGTAGTTTCGATTTGTCACTGCTCGAAATGTGTATATAAAATCAAACCCTACCCGAATAAAGAGCAAAAAACAGCAGAAAGCACCTATTTCAACAATTTTAATAACCTACATTTTTTATGCTTCTGAGGCATCACAGATACCTGCTACGCCTCTTCACCAGGCACATTACCATACGCATTCTCAAATAAGCGAGTGTCGGTGCCACTTAGGCACCGACCTCTTGTTGTTTTATGAATTTAAAGTACCTAAGCACATACTGCGCATCAGTTGAATGAATCTGTGCCCCTGTTGATAAATGTTTCTTAGAGCACTTGCTTTTCATACCAATCTTGTTGCATAATTGTTGAGCGTAACTTGGTCAATTATTCCTCAGTGCCATTGATATTGGATCCATGTGCGTTCTTCATATCGCTATTAAAGAACAGTCCCTCCGCTTTGTTTATGCAGACCTCGCCGCAAATAACGCCGCCCTTTTCAATAGCTATTGTGTTTGTGGTAATATTTCCCAGCACAAATGCGCTTTGTTTGAAATAAACATCTGCCGCGGAGAATATATCTCCCTTGACTTTTCCGTCAATAAAAAGCTCTTTTGCAGAAAGAGAACCGATTACCTCAGTCCCTTTGCTCACTCTTATTGTTCCGTTCGCAGTAAGGTCACCATTTACTGAGCATGATTTTAATTCAATATTCTCCCCGGAAACATTGCCTTTTATGTTACCGGCAAGCAAGACATTCCCCGTTGTAAAGATATTGCCGGTGATGTCTCCTCTCATATCAATATCCCCACTGGAGTTGATTTCTCCCTCGATGCAAGTACCTTCTGATATTACAGAGACTTCCGGCTTATGAACTTCTTTCTTCGTATTCACAGGTGGCATATTAATAGTAACTTCACGGGAGGGGGCTTCTTTTACAACCGGAGCCTTCTGTGCGTGAGCCTCTCCACCTTGTTTCAGGGAGAAAATCTCCGTAACCGCTGTCTTAAAATTTTGCATGTAATCCATAATGAATACTCCTTTATCTTGTAAAAGTAAGTGGTCTGCTGTTTTTTTGCAGCGTACTAAAAACATAATTCTTCATCTTTAGTGAAACAATAATTTTTTCCAGAGATTGAAGTGATAGTTCAGATGTATCGTGCATCAAAACAATATTGGGACGATCCCGCCCCACATTGTCAACTACATTAGTAACAATACTTGCGCGTGTAATTTTTTTAGTAGCGTCACCGGCAGAGATATTCCAGTCAAAATAGCGATACCCCCTGCGCAGCATCTCTGCAGAAAGTTCCGTATAGATTCTATAATTAAATATATTTATGCTCCCCCCCGGAAAACGGAAAATTGTGCTTCGTTTTCCTGTTACCTTACATATAGCATCATCTGTTTTTTTAAAGTCGCTCAAATATGAATCCACATCGGAGTAAATGTCTCGGTATCTATGGCTGTAAGTATGGACTGCAATTACATGTCCCTCCTTATGCATACGGCGAACTATATCAAAATTTTTTTCCACATTTGTTCCAACAACAAAAAATGTCGCATGTACCTGATGTTTTTTTAAAATATCCAAAAATGCGCTCGTGTACCTAGATGGTCCATCATCAAAGGTCAAGTATATATTTCCGTTGATAAGTTCTTTTTC
>CAZFWP010000062.1:0-11812 GCA_964522805.1 uncultured Synergistaceae bacterium
TCAATTATCCAAATTAAGGGCATAACCTCCTTTTGGGTGAAAAGCGTCTATTCGGTTCAAGGCAAGGCGGCATTGAAAAGCGAAGTACCGCAAAAGCTGCGCAAAACCGCCTTTGAGTACGGTCTTGATTATTTCCAATATGATTTAAAGAAGAACAAGTACAACATAAAGATATGTTCGCTCTACGCCGACAGTAAAGAGGTATACCGCGAGGGGAACAAAAAGTGGCTCCCTCTCAGGAACGGAACCATTGCGGCCGATGTTCTGGCAAAGGTGAACGAACACCTTGAATCAAAAAAAGACTAAAGGAGGTTGGCAGACATGAAACAGATCAGAGCATTGCAAATTGTTACAGCAGCAGTCCTAGTCTATATGGCAATTTTCTCCGCTGATCCTGCTCAGGCGGCGCTATACACAATCTATGAGGGTAAAGCAAAAGGAGCATCATCTTTCACCGCTGCCATGGTTTCTCAGGCACCGGTATACTCGCAAGCCACGGCGAAAGATTCGGCACAGCGGAACAAGACAGCAATGGCCGGAGTAAAGCAGGTATCGCAGTATACTCTCGCCCAAAAGTATGTGAAATTCTTTGAAAAAGAACAGGAGACCTTCTACAAGACCTTTATGGATGCGGAAATGGCTCTGCGCTACATGTACAGTCAGTATAGGGGCGGCAAAGAGCCTAGCGAGGAAGAGTTTAAGGCGATGAAATTCGCAGCGGAGCTTCTCATAAAGGACATGCAGTCAAGCGCTAAACGCTATGCAAGTAACCTGCGTATGGCAAAGATGGCCATGCTTCAGATGGACGAAAAGGAGCGCACCTTTTTTGCCAAGCATTTAACCGTAATATTTGCTGCTCCGGCTTATGCGGGGGAGATGGACGCCACTGCGCTGGACACGATAGCAAATGCGTTTAGCAACATATCAGGCGCTACACCTAACATCGACAGCAGAACGATGAGAGAGGTCATGAACGCTAGGCAGGCGAAGAACGAAGCTGAGGCGGCAAGACACTTAAGAACCTCCTCTCTCTACACCGCCGCCATAATTGGCAGTTCCGTGACGAAAGTGGCCACAACCGCAGTCGGGACTCTGACAGGTATGATGACAGGCGGCCCCATTGGCGGGACAGCTGCTTTTGTCGGCGGCGTCACCCAGATGACGGTTGATGTTGTGGAGCTCACAGACGAAATAAAAGAGGCAAGCGGTCAGAGGAGCACAAAGACGCAGGGTCAAAAAAATGTTATCGACACCTTGAAAACTGTGAGCACCATCTCCAGTGTCGTCAACACAGGCGCTGGCATAAAGGATCTTCCCGACGCGGTTAAGAACGCGGCGACAAAAAAAGAAAAAACACTAGAGATTACAAAGGCAGTAATCGAAACGGTATCTACAGCTGAATCTGTGCTGGAAGAGCTGACGAACATCCCTGACAAGCCCGGTGCGCCGGGCAGCAGCGGCGTCAACGCTGTCAAAGAAGCGAAAAGAAGTGTCGGCAGCAGCGGCGGTGGCGGCAGCGGCGGCGGCGGTGGGTGCAGCGGCGGGTGCAGCTAAATCACCTCGCTGAGTATGATAGCAACGATAAAAGATTTTTTGACAGCATTACAGGCGGCTTCATTCTTTAGAATGGAGCCGCCTGGTAAATTAAAGAGGGGACATTATCAAAGGGGCGGCAAGCAGCGAAAATGTCCGTCCCGGCAGGGAGTGCTGTGGCGCGCAGCAACAGTGACAGAATCTTCCTCTCTATGAGTGCCGGTTCAAGTTCACCGCTGCCGCGGCAAAATCACTCTCTGCAATATGCGCCATAAGCGCGCATTTATGGTTTATAATAGCTCAAGTGCCTAAACAAAGTCTCTTCGCAGGGGGAGACCTCTTGATTTGGGCAAATTTTCAGCAGAGATGAGAAAGAGAGTTGTTTTGTGATGTCAAAAAGCGTTAGTATGTCTGAGCGTGATTCCTTCACGTCAAAATTCGGTTTTGTTCTGGCCTGTATCGGTTCTGTGGTAGGCATGGGCAACATCTGGATGTTTCCCGGCCGCGTCTCCAAATACGGCGGCGGTTCTTTTCTGATTCCCTATATCTTTTTTGTGATTATTATCGGCTTCAGCGGCGTTATCGGTGAGATGGCCTTTGGGCGCGCCACCCGCTCAGGTCCTATCGGAGCTTTTTCCAAGGCCTTTAAAAGCAGAGGCTGGAATGAAGGAATCGGCGCTGCCATAGGCTGGATTCCCGTGCTCGGCTCTTTGGCTCTGGCTTTGGGTTATTCGGTGGTTGTCGGCTGGATTTTAAAGTATTCCGTGGGTTCGATTGCGGGCTTTTCCTGGGCACCAAACGGCGTGGAGGAGTTCGGCGCCGCCTTCGGCTCGATGGCTTCCGCCTTTGGCAACAACCCGTGGCAGATAGCCGGTCTGGTGATGACCTTTATAATTATGGCAGCAGGTGTCGCCAAGGGCATTGAAATGGCAAACAAGGTGATGATTCCCCTCTTTTTTGTGATGTTTGTCTGGCTGGGAATTTACATTTACTCGCTGCCCGGCGCGGCAGAGGGCTATAAATATATTTTTTATGTCAACCCCGTCGCTTTTAAAGACCCGATGACCTGGGTTTTCGCTCTGGGACAGGCTTTTTTCTCCCTCTCGCTGGCTGGCAGCGGCACTTTGATTTATGGTTCTTATCTGAAAGATGATGTGGATATTATCGACTCGGCGCGCAAGGTCGCCTTTTTTGACACTTTGGCGGCATTGCTGGCGGCATTGGTGATTATTCCCGCCATCGCCACCACCGGCAGCCGCTTGGATACAGGCGGCCCTGGGCTGATTTTTATTTATCTGCCGCACCTTTTTAAGACCATGCCGGGCGGGCGCATTATGATGATAATTTTCTTTGCTTCAGTGCTTTTCGCCGGACTGACTTCGCTTATTAACCTCTTTGAGACTCCCATCGCCACTTTACAGGAGAAGATGAAGATCAGCCGCAAAAAGGCTGTAGCCGTCATCGCCGTCATTGGCATTTCCGTTGGCGTCTCCATTCAGGGAATTGTCGGCGGCTGGATGGACGCCGTTTCCATCTATGTCTGTCCCCTGGGAGCTTTTATCGCCGGTGTGATGTTCTTTTGGGTGTTTGGCTCCGATTATGCTCGCCGTCAGCTGCAAAAGGGGCGCAAAAAGCTGATCGGCGCCTGGCTTGAACCGATGACACGCTACGTATTCTGCGGGCTTACTTTGTTGGTACTGCTCTTAAGCTGTCTTATCCCCGGCGGCATCGGCTAGGAGTTACTCCTTCCACCTGATGAACTTTTTTTCCGCCCTTTCAAGGCAATGGTTCAGCAGAGTGATGACGATACCGATCAGTATGATTCCCGCAATGACGTTGGTGTAATTGGCGTAGTCGGAGTAGTTTTTGATAAAGTACCCCAGCCCGCTTGAGGCACCCATCATTTCTGCCATTGTCAGCAGCAGAAACGAGGTGGAGAGGGTAACGTGGAGATTTTTGATGATTCCCGGCAGCAGATAGGGAAGGTATATTTTAAATATCATGCCGCTTTTGGTAACTCCCAGAGCCTTCGCCGAGTTGATGATTCTTTTGTCAATGGCGGAGGCTCTGTTAATGATATTCATCGAGACGGGCCAGAAAATGCCTAAGGTGATTACCAAAGCGGCGGCACAGCGAAAACTTGGCATCAGCGCCACAGCGTAGGGACTGTATATTATCGGCGGTATCGGGCTTAAAACTTTGGCGATGGGAAGAAAAATTTCCCGCCAAAAGGGCGTTCTGCCAATAGCCAGCCCCAAAATCACCCCGCCTGTGAGCGCCAGCGACATGGAGAAGAAGAGCAGCGTCAGAGAAGAGACAATCCCCCGCAGCATCAGCGGCGCGCAGCTTTGGAAAACTTGAAATACTTCTGCGGGCGGCGGCAGTAATATTGCGGCGGAGAAATCCCCCCTGCCGGCGCACAACTGCCATGAGATGAGCAGCAGCAAGGTTATCATCGTCACCCCGCAAAGAGAGGCGCGATGTTTTGGCGTGCTGCGGTATTTGCAGAGGAAGGTAGCGAAGATTACCGCAATCGCCGCCAAAAACATGGCGCAACTGCGTAAATCCGCAGGGTATTTCCCCAACACCAAGCAAAGCAGCCAGATAAAGAGTGCCTGCACGAGCAAAAAACCCGTATGTTTTTTCATTTTCTCCTTGGCCTGCTTTCGTAAAATCGTCGGGAGAGAGCATCGGAGAGCGCAAAATATTCTTTTGTTTGAGTAATGGCGGCAGTGCGCGGATATGCGAAGGGCACTGGCAGGTCAAGGCTGAAAGCGCCGTTTTCCATAAAGAGCACCCTTTCGCTCAGCAAAATGGCCTCGTCAATGTTATGAGTGACAAAGAGGACGCTTTTGCCCTCTGTTTTATTTTTCGCCAAATCCATAATCTGTGTTTGCAGGGAGCGGCGAATGTCCGGGTCAAGGGCGCTGAAGGGTTCGTCAAAGAGCCAGATATCGGAATCCATCGCCAGCAGTCTGGCAATGGCCGTTTTTTGGCGCATACCGCCCGACATTTCCGCCGGATATTTATCCTTGCCCGAACAGAGCCCCGCCATATCAAGGGTCATTTCGGCGATAATCTGCGACTCCGCGCGGGAAAGACGCCGTGACTGTCTGACGCCGAAGGCGACGTTTTCCGCCGCTGTCATCCAGGGAAAGAGCGAGCAGTCCTGAAAAACAATCGCTCTGTCTGTGCCGCCGCCCGTTACCGGCGCGCCGTTGACCGAGAGATGTCCTGATAAGGGAAAAATCAGCCCCATCACTAAATTCAGCAGAGTGCTCTTGCCGCAGCCGCTGTGGCCGACAACGGCGGCAAATTCGCCGCGCCGCAGCTGAAAAGAGAGCTCTTTTATCACAAAAGTATCTTTCTCACTGCCGGGATATTTATAAGAGACTGCCTCCGCCGAAATCGCCGCACCTGCGCTCATTACAAATTATTCGCGGCGAACGCCTGTTTCATCTTTTGGAAATTTTTGTCCTTGGGATAGCGGCGCGTCATCTCCGACAGCGCCTCACTGTAGATTTTCACATCAATGTTGGCGGAAATATCTTTTTTGGGGTTGTCCGGTAAGTCGCCGTTCTTCTCCATCACACGGTAAAAATCTTTGATACGGTTGGCGGCGGGGTCCAAAGTCACCACCATCACATTGGCGTAAAGGCAATATTTTACATAATCTTCCGGCTGTCCGCTGTAGGCTGTCAAAAGAGCCACCGCTTTTTGCGGGTCCTCCTTCATAAGCTTGTAGGCGCGTAAATTGGCGATTTGAAACTTCACTAGCGCAGCGCGTTTTTGCTCAAAGGTGCGCCGCGAGGTTGTCTGACGGCAGCAAACGGCGTTAGGTGCGACAAGGCCGATGTTAAAAGCCACGGACAGCCCTTTTTTTTGCGCTATCAGCCCAAAACCGCTGTTGACAAAGCCGATGTCCGCCGCTTTCTTGGACACAGCCTCAATGATCGACTGAAAACCGTCCAACTGGACAAAGGTGACGTCTTTTTTAAGATCCAGCCCCGCTTCGCGCAGTTTCGCCTTAATGATTAAATGGCCCGTCTCCGGCCTGAAAACGGCGATTCTTTTACCCTTAAAGTCGGCGGGCTTGCGGTAGCTGTTTTTATTTTGCGGCAAAGTCACACCCTGACTGCCTTCGGCAATCGTGCCGCCGTAGATTACCAAATCCGCACCCTTGGCGATAAAGGAGAGCGAGGGAATAATGCCCAGAGGCAAAATGTCCATCTTTCCCATCTGCACCGCCGTCACACCCTCATTGAGGTTGGATATCTGCTCTATTTTGACCTCAATTCCCTCTTCGCGGTAGTAGCCCATCTCCTGCGCCAGCACAATCATCGCCGGTTTGATGCTGTTGCCGGTATTGCCCACGGTTAAAAGAGGGGCGGCGTATGAGGGAGAGAAAAAAGCGGTGAGGAAGAAAAGGGCGGCAAGCAGAACAAGACAACTCTTACTCTTTTTCATCATCAGACCTCCAAAAATTTTATAATGTTAATAATTACCCCTTTTCATAGTAGGGGCAATCTGACTCCAAGCACTCTTTATTAAAACGGCTGAATTCACATTTGATTTTCTCCGGCAAGTCTATCTCAAGCGACATTTGCCGCAGCAGATAGCTCTTCATAAACCTCAGAGCCGTAAAGGTGTTTCGCTTGCAGCAGCGCGGGCCGCCCATGTCGGCCATTGCCGCCAAAGCGCCGGCAGTGGCGCGGTTGCACAAAGACCAGCTATCTTTGGAAAGCGGCGTGGTGCCGGTCCAGACGCTCATAAAAATGCCGCAGCCCAAGGCAGCACCGCAAGCGCCGTAAAAACCGCAAAAAGCCGGCAGCACATTTTTCGCCCTTTCCTCTGCAACCTGCAAATCATGAAAAAACTTTTCCTCCGGGATATTCTGCTTTACATAAACGGCAGTCAGCAGCACCGCCGGCACCAAATAGTGGTGGGCGAAATTGTGCATGGGAAAGTTAGCATCCTCCATAACTTTCAAAGCCGCATCAAAAGGCGAGCGTCCCTGCGGCGAATGAAAATACTCTTTGCAGCAGTCGGTGATTGCCAAAAAACTGCGTTCCTCGTTCACATTAGCGGACATTGCTGCACCCTCTTTTCCGAATAAAAATATTAGTAAGTCTTAATCTTATATTAGACTACATCTAATAGATTACCGCAAAAAGTGTTTTTTGTGAATAGAACCGATGGAATAAATTAACTATATTTTCATGTTTTACTCATATTTGTCGAATTTTGGCGCACAGGCACACATCAAATTGTTTTATATTCTGTAATTTGCGCCTTAGACAGGTACAGCTCACTGCCGTGGTTATTTTTTTAAGGAGCCGGCTGTTTACAAAATGAGGGTATTTTTTAAACACGATCTGCCTCCCTGTATCACTGCTTTATAAAAGCGGCGGGCGTTTTTTCTTTAGCAGCCACACTAAGGCACGTTGACAAAACGAAAGCAGGTATGTGACGCAGGGAGCGAAAACTTGAAGCAGGCGCACCTTCCTGCCATTCAGATCTGGCGCGCGGTTTTGAATAGAGCACTATTTGCCGGAAGTTATTTTTGCGGCATTAATTTTTACGCTGTCGGAGATGTTATACCAAAAAACAACGCAGCACCTTGCTTTTTAGCAGCTGCATAAATAGTTGCGGCATGAGTGTGACGGCAAAGAGATAAGTATCTTGGCGGCGGTATTGACACGGCACTGGTAATGGCACCGCTCCTGTATTGACATCGCCTCCGGCATTGGTATTGCCTCTCTGTATCTGCACAGTGAGTTTTTTTGCAGACATGCAAAAAGTCGGAGCCTCCTAAGAGACTCCGACTTTTATTTGCGGTGATAATTAATCTTTTAAGTTATTTGCCGAGCTGCTGCTTGAATTCCTTCATCAGTTCGGGGGTCATGCCGCGCTTGCCGAGTTCGTCCCATGTGGTGACGCAGGCTTTTTTGATGGGCTGGAGTTCTGCTTCGCTGTACTTGTAAACTTTGATGCCCTTCTTCTTCATGAGGTCCATGTATTTGTTGTCTTCAGCCTTTGCGGTGTTGATGGAGTTGACGGTGAACTTCTTGGCAACTTCCATGAATACCTTCTGGTCTGCGGGAGAAAGTTTCTTCCATGACTTTTCGCTGATCATGAAGGGGAGATATTCCATAGAGTAGTTGGTTGCGTACCAATGTTTGATAACGTCGCCGAGGATGGTGTAGGCAGCGGGTGTCGCCATTCCGTCAACTGCGTCGCAAACGCCTGTCTGCATTGACTGGTAGACGTCTGACCAAGGAATGGTGATTGTGCGGTAGCCCATTGCTTTGGCTGCGAGTGAGTAGACATCCATGTTGGGAACGCGGGTAAGTACGCCCTTGTCAACCTTCGGATTGAGGGGATCTTTGACGGGCTTTGTTGAACCGATACCGATCATGCCTTCGATGTAAGCGCCGAGGACGCGGACGCCGAGGGGCTTGCCGAGTTCGTTAAGCTTGTTGGGGAGCCATGCGCCGGGGGCGAAAACCTTCTTCGCTGAATCGTAGCCGCTGACGTAGCCGTTGATGTAGACAAGCTCAAAGCGGGGGTCAAATTCACTGGCGAATGATGTTACAGACATGTCTATTGTGCCGCGAAGCATCTCTTCCATAACGAGTGAGTAGTTACCGAGCTGGCTGGCGGGGTATACTTTGACTTCGACACGACCGTTGGTCTTTGCTTTGATTTCCTTGGCGACATCGTTCATCATCTTTGTGCAAAGATGTTCGGGCGGCTGCTGTCCGGCAAAACGGAAGACAAGCGGTGCGGCTGCTGCGATAGAAGCCATTGCGGTAAGAACAAGAACTACTGCGAGTACAAGAGCGATTTTTTTGCTGCTTTTCATAAATAGTGCAACTCCTCTCAATTTTTGTTTCTTGTTTACTATGTATACAGCCCAAAAGCTGCTGACCACTGATGTATCAAAACAAAAAGAGATACAAAGTAAATTTTATAGAATATTATTTTTTTATGTTATTTTTTGTCATATTTGAAATGTTTGTTGTTAAAAAAACGCAAGAGTCTGACTAAATCGCCCATTACGTCCCCGATAAGATATATTAGAACGGTGATTCTGTCAATGATAGACATTTCAGAAAAAATTTTATGTAACCGTTAATTTAGTCAAGCTAACAGAAACAATAATTAATTATATTAATTCAAATTGTCACGTGCTTCAAAATATCGTTGGTGTTACTGTCTTTTTTCATTTTTTGTTTGCGGCGGCTTGACGAAAGAAGTATCATTTTATGTGCTTTTGGCAAAAAAATGCCCCCATTTTGCATGGGGGATTGAAATATCAGAGCTTGTCTGCCGGTTAATTAGAAATTTATTCTGTAAATTTGCCTATCTCTCATCCAGCGGCGGCAAGGGTTTAATTTCTTCTTCTTCACTGAACTCTTTTTTGGGTCTTTTGCTTTCCAGCCAGTTGTTAAAGCTGTCCATATAGAGTTTTGCCCACATTGGATCTGTCCAGCCCTTTTTCTTTGCGGTGATAGAGAAACAGCCGCACATCATCGCACCGAAGTAAAGGTATGGGTGTTTGAACGCCAGCGCCGCGCCGAAAAAAATAAAACACAGCGAGGCAAATAAATCTCGATAAAAAAACATTGCCATCTCTCCCCCATATTAGCCATGTCTCTTAATTATAGCAGGATTAGCGGCGCTAAGCGAGGGGCGCAGAAGGGCTTTAAACCGCGTGTCTTTGCGGTATAGGCCTTTACCGATCTGCCTGCATTATTATTTCCTGCTTGCTGTTTTATCTTTAGTCCCCGCGCTCGCAGCCTTTCTTATGCCTTTTCAAAGTTCTCAAAAGACCTGTTTTGCTCTCAGTTTTCTCGCCGTCACCTTTTCTTACAGACTGCCGCTGTTTTGCTCCGTTGTTTGCGGTTTTTCCTTGTTTTTTCTTTTGTATGTCTGTTGACGTACGCTCCTTTTGCCATGCTTAACGACCTTTGTTTGCATGCGGATAAAGTCTTTTTGTGCAATTCTTGGCAGATACCGCAGCTGTTTTTTTGCCGGCGGCTGCTTTAATTATCAAGACGGGAATTTTTTACGCAACGGTCACTTTTTTATAGATAAAAAAAAGAGCCCCCGCTGACGGAGGCTCTTCCATATCTTTGATCTTTGAAAAAGCTGTCTCTACCAAGGAACTCCGAGAATGAAGTGCGGCAGGAAGAGAACGACCTTGGGGATATAGGCTGTGACCAAAAGAACGGGAATCCAGCAGAGAACCATGAAGGTGAGAGCCGGTTTCATAATCTCGTTGATTGGCGCGCCCCCAACTCGCCCGCTTAAGTACAGGACCGGTGCTGCCGGAGGGGTGATGCAGCCTAGAGCGGTGTTAACGCCAACAACCGCCGCATAGTGAACTGGGCTGAATCCAAGTTCGGTAATTATCGGCATCAATATCGGCGTGGTGAGAACAACGACGCTGATGTCGTCCATGAGCATTCCCATAAGCACCAAAAAGACGTTAATCATAAACATGATGACCCATTTGTTGGTGGAGATAGAGTAGAAGAGGTAGAGCACCTTTCCCGGCAGGTCTTCCAAGATGTAGAGTCTGGAGAGCATGGAGACGGAATAGAGCATTACCATGATAACGCCGGTGGTGATGGAGCTTTCAACGACGATATTAAAGAGTCCCTTCCAGGTGAGTCCTTTGTAGACGAAAAGTCCGATGGGAACACAGTAGAGAACTGCCAGTGCGGAAGCTTCCGTGGTGGTCATAACGCCGCCGTAGATACCGCCGAGAACCATTACAGGCATGAAGAGTGCGGGAATGGCAAGGCGGCCGCGTTTCATAAAGAGTTCGTAGCGCTCTTTGCCGCTGCGTTTTTTTGAGAGCAGCAGGTCGGGGTTGTCTTTGAGCATCCACATATTGATCAAGCTGAGCAGTATCGTCGTGATGATTCCCGGCCCGATGGTGGAGAGGAAGCAGGCGAGAACAGAAATACCGCTGATCCAGGCGAAGATGATCAAGGTGGCGTTAGGCGGAATCAGCAGTCCCAGAAGCGAGGCGTTGGCCATCAGGGCGCAGGCGTGCCCCATGGGATAGCCGCCGGCTTTAAAGCGGGGGAACATGATGGCGCCGATACAGGAGAGGGTGGCGCAGGCAGCGCCGCAGATGGAACCAAAAACGGCGCAGGAGATGGTGCCGACTACGCCCAGTCCGCCGCGGATGTGTCCGACGAAGACATCAACCATATCTATAAGTTTTTCTGCTATTTTTCCTCTCTCCATGATACCGCCGGCAAGAATAAACATGGCGATAGCAATGAGGGAGACAGAGTTCATCTGGTTAAATCCATAGGGAAGAAGCTGTGTGGCCTGGTATCCTACTTGGTCTACGCCGCCGAAAAATATCAGCCAGGCGCAAGAAGCCATAAAACTGACAGGAACCGGAACTCCGATGACAAGAGTGGCGATGAGTATTATCAGTGCGACATAAATCATTATTTACTACCTCCGGTAAAAAGGGCTTTTCCAGCTTTGATTAAGTCCCAGGTGAAGTAATATGACATAGAAAGAAGACCTACAAATATAGCAGAGTACGCTGTCCAAAGCGGGATGCGCCATGCGACAGTTTTGGGGATCGCCACGCCGGTGCCGAGCGGCCCGGTAAATCCGAATATAAAGAAATCATAGCCATACCATGTGAATAAGAGGGTAACACCGAGGGTTATAAATGTTTTTGTGAAAATAAGAAGTCTTTTAAAGGTGCCTTCCTTAACATAAGACTGAACAAGGTCTGCTGATACATGAGTTCCGGCATAGGCCCCAAACCCTGCACCCATAAAATAGAGCCAAAACGCAAAAATTTTGATCCATTCTTCGTAACCGTAAAGATCCATTTCCAAGACATAACGCATGACAGTTGCTGCGCTAATGATTACCACCAGCAGCATCGACATTACAAAACATATTATCGAATACGCGCTGACAGTGCATTTGTCGAACAAACAGACGGGCTTGCGGAACGAAAGACCCGACTCTTCGCTCTTCTCCGATATGACGTTATCCACACATGTTGCTTCTTCTGACATTTGATGCGCTCCTTTCGTACAGAAAATAGGGGAAGGGGAAAATCCCCCTCCCCCTGATATTTCTGTGAGGTAACTTTATTTTACAACAAATTGCAGAAAAATACTATTTTCCGAGATGCTGTTTAAATTCCGCCATTAGCTCCTTGCCCATTCCGCGTTTTCCAAGTTCTTCCCATGTGGTGACACAGGCTTTTTTGATGGGCTTAAGTTCA
>CAZFWP010000063.1:0-11769 GCA_964522805.1 uncultured Synergistaceae bacterium
GTTTTGCATTTGCCGCAGTTTTTGCATTTTGTTTTGTCGATGTGCGAGGCGCCGTCAGTGACGGTGACAGCGCCAAAGGGGCAGACAGTTTCGCAGGGACGGGCAAGACAGCCTTGGCATAGCTCGGTGACGTAGTATCTGGTGTTGGCGCAGCCTTTGCATGCGATGTCAATGATGGTCAGTGCCGGCCCTTGTATGGCTGTTCTTTCCATGGCAGCGTCGGCATATTCAAGCAGCGAGGTCATTTCATCGTCTTCTTCCACGCTAAATCCCAGTCCTGCCAAGACGCGGTTTCTGATGATGGCGCGTTCTTTGTAGACACAGCAGCGGTATTTTGCCGCCGCACCTACCGGAATGCGTTCAAAGGGCATTTTTTTGATTCCCTGTCTGAAGTCTCCGCTCCAAAAGGATTCGGCTATTTTTTGGATTATCCATCTTTTGGTGTTTATCAAGTGATTGTCCATGACTCTCCGCCTTCCTCGGTAACTGCGCCGGATAATACCCCTTTTAATCAATGAATACAACTAAGTTACAATTTTTCGCAAGAGAGGAAATTTAATTAATAGTCTGTCGTGTTAACTTTCACAAGAAGAAAGTTTGCTTTGATGGCAATTTTGCGCACTCTCCCTCTTTTTCGTATCTCAAGCGGCAAAAAGCGCTATCGCTGTGTGCTTTTGGCTTTTTTTTGCTTGACCGTCCGCGGCTTTAGGTTTTGAATGGTGTGGCAGATTCTTTAGCTGTTAGGCTGTTTGGGTTTTGAACAGTGCGGTCGTTTGGCTGCCGCTGCGGCTTTTTGATTATGATTTCGGTGAAAATGGGGGCTTTATTAGATGAGAAGCGTGAGAAATGTTTTTGGCGGTTTATTGCTGCTTTTGGTTTTCGCCGCCGTATCCTGGGCGGGCGGTTCGCCGCTTGAGGTGACTTTTTTCGCCGTGGGCAAGGCAGACGCCGTTTTGATTCGTCAGGGGGGCGCGGTGATGCTGATTGATACTGCGACTTCTGAGGACGCGCCTTATGTTGTTTCCCGTTTGCGGGAGAAGGGTGTGGAGCGGATAGACTCGTTGGTGATAACTCACATGGATAAGGATCATGTTGGCGGTGCGGCGTTGGTTTTGGCGAGTTTTCCCGTTGGTGCTGTTTACCAGCCAAATCACCGTAAGGAGAGCCTCTATTATCAAAGTTATACGGCAGCGGCGGCGGCTTGCGGTATTCATCCCACGGTTGTCAGGGAAGATATGAAAGTCTCTTTGGCCTCTTTGGATATTACGATGCACGCTCCCGAGGAGGGCGCGGGTATGGTGCCTAACGATTATTCTTTGATGACCTCGCTCATCTATGGCAACGTGCGTCTGCTTTTTACGGGAGACGCCACGCCGCGGCGGCTTTTAACGTTTTTGTCGGGCAAACCATCCCATTATGATTTTTTGAAGGTTCCCCACCACGGGATGTTAAAGACAAAAAGCCGCCCCTTTATGAAGCTGCTGCGCGAGATCACGCCGCAGTATGCGGTGATTACCGATTCCCGCCGCGATGATTTGCGCGCCAAGGTCTCTTTACTGCTGGAGATTTACGGCGTCCGCCGGGTGCTGATGACAGATAACGGCGATGTGGAGCTGACGACCGACGGAGACTCTTTGGAGCTTCACAGCCGCGGGCTTTAGTTTTCCTACCTATTTTACCGCGTATGATATGGTAACGCCGCCTTTTTATGCAGAAGTTTTAGTTTTTGCACAATAAGATGTAAATTACAATCGTATTGTGCAAATCTTCGTATTTAAATGGGTGAAATGAAAACGCCGCCCCTCCTTGCGGGAGTGGGCGGCGTTTTTTTGCGTGTTTTGTTTGCGGCGGTTATTTACAGGCGAGTTCGCCCTCTGAAAGAACTGTTTCGCCGCTGAGTTTGAGTATGGGGCGGCGGACAACGCCGTCGACGTGGATTCCCGCAGCTACTGTGCCGCCAAAGGTGTCGTTGCTGCCAAGGGCGATGTGTATGGTGCCGTAAATTTTTTCGTCTTCGAGTATGACTCCGGTGACGCGTGCTTTGTCGTTGGTGCCAATGCCGAGTTCCGCCAGGTTGCGCGCTGCGGGGTTGTCTCCGAGCATGGCGAAGAGCTCTTGCGCTTTGGCGCCTTCCGCCTCTGTGAGCAGCCCTTCGTGAAAGGTGAGTACCATTGGTTCGTCCAGTAAGCCAAAGCCGACAAAGGAGCCGTCGATGCAGATTTTCCCTTCTGCCGTGCCTTCAAGGGGCGCAATGAAGCCTTCACCAGAGGGCAGGTTGCCTGACTGTCCCTTTTGTGTGTAAACTCCGGTGCTGGCAACGCCGTTTCTGCCTTTGAGGGACATTTTCAGGCTGTACTGCCCACACTCGCCGGTGATGATTTCCGCATTGTCCGCCGCATCCAGCAGTGCGGTGACTTTTTTTGTCAGCACCGCCACCTGTGAGTAGTCCGCGGTTATGGGGCCTTGGAAGAACATCTCTTCGGTGATGCCTGGCATGGTGGCGATTCTCGCTCCCGCGGCCGCCGCCTGTTTTTTCGCCTGTGTGTGGGTAATGGAGGCTCCAAGGGGCGCGATTACCACGTCGGCTTTCGCCATTGCCTCCGTCACGATTGCGGGCGGTTCCATGCCGCTGCGCGGCAGCCGCGGCATTCTCAGCAAGAGTGCCTCCGCCTCCAGTTCTTCTCCCGCCGCAAAGAGGCTTTCGCCTATTTTGAGGGTGGTCTCATCGCAGAGGATGAGGAGTTTTTCTCCTTTTTGGAGTCCCATGTTTGTTTGCAAAAGTTTTTTTGCTGTTGCGATAAAGTCCGGCAATTTTATGCCTCCCCGTCTATTTTTTGTCGATTGTTTTTTGGCTGTCCGCGCCGTTTTCGAAAACACCGGTTAGACAGCAAAGATTCCGTAATAACCGGCCGGTGCAGTCCGCTGATTAGATGAGTTCGCAAAGCGCCCGCGCCGCTACCGCTCTTGCGAGGATAACGGGTTTGCCGGTGATTTGGCGGACTTTTTCTTTCATGGCAAGGCTGTAGCCCATGCAGTCCATTATTATAACGTCCGCACCCCAGTCGGCAAGTTCTTTGGCTCCCTCGGCAATGGACAGTTCCGGGTTTACGTAGGGAGAGGCTCCCACCGATTTGACTTGCGGTGATACTTTGCTCCAACGTTCGGTGGACTGTTTGAGCTGGTCAGCAGATGGCATGAATACGCCCAGTCTCATACCCGATGCCGCCGCCTGGACAAAGTTGAAGAGCAGTTTTTGCGGACGCAGCAGCAGCCCTTTGGCAGCAAACCCGGGGAATTCCCCCGTGCAGAGCAAGAGTACGGTGTTGATGCCGCTTTCAAAGTGGGCGTTGATTTTGTCGATTAGTAAGGGGGTGACAGCGTGTTCGGAGATTTGTACAGAGCTGCCGTCAGCCATTCTGGTGACAAGCACGTAGTCACCTTCATGGGGAGCCATGGCGGCAATTTGTTCTTTTGTCAGTCCGTCCAGAGCTCCGGCTTCGACGATTTCGATGCCGTCACCGATGATGGTTTTAAGGTCGGGGGTGATGTCCACGCGCGGAGCTTGTCCGATGGTTACTGTGCCGACTTGGTATTTCATTTTTATGGGCTCCTTTCTTATTTGCGCAGCCGTTCTTCACGATAGCAGCAGCTTAGGTGTCCGGCTCCTGTGGGGCCGCAGTGTGAGGCGAGGCAGGAGTCAAGCGACTCTGCTTCGCCGGAAGGACCCTCTTTGCCGCGACGGTTCGCCTCTTTGACCAGTTCAAAGATACGGCGCGCGGTTTCGTCCTCAGCTTCTATTGATAGGGTGGTGCCGCCTTCGCAGCCGCCAATGCCGCCGCGTCCGATAACGCAGACTTTTTGCGCTCCGAGGATAAAGGCGGCTTCCGCTTCGTTGATTACTTCTCCCTCTACCGGCACGAGACCTGAGGCCATGCCCATTGCCATGTCCACACCTTTTCTGGAGGCAGCGCGAAGCGCGCCCTCCAGGGGGTAGGGGCTGTATTTTTCCAGGCCGGCGGCAATGAGTGTTTCCACTCCTTCTGTCTGCAGCGCCGCAAGTACGCGCAAAGGCGCGCCGCCCAAGGGGCTTCCCGCCATGATGGCGGCACGTCCGTGGCAGTCTATCAGGTTAGCTCCGGTGATGCAGATATCGCCTCTTCCCATGGTTTCCGCAGCTGCGGCAAAGTCGCCGTCAATGTTGCGGGGCACGCCTTTTTCAAGCAGCAGCGAGTGGGGCGATGCGGTTTTCGCAGGAGCGGTGCCTGCGCCTAAGGGTTCTATTCTGCCGCAGATGCGCAGCGGACACCCGATGAGCAGCTCCGCTACGGCGGAGACGGTGGTGCTTCCCTTGAGGAGTATTTTCCCTTCCGCAAGAGCCCGTTTAACTTGGGGAAGGGAGGCTATCGCCTGAGCGATGAGGCGTTTGCCGCCCTCTGCTGTGAGGGTCGCCTGAATGATCATCGCAGGTTAGGCGTCGGCATCGGCCGCCGGCAGTGCTCCCATTCCCTGAAGCTGTTTCATTTCGCCGTATCTTTCAACGCAGAGGCGGTATTCTTCTTCATTGTAGAAGGAGCATTTGCCTTCACCAAAGGCTTTTGCCACTTCGATGGCGTAGCGCACTGCGCTTTCGATGTCCGCAGGCTGTGAAGAGCCGGTGCCGCAGCCGGGAACCATGGTTTCCGCAGTCAGAGCGATGCCGACTACGGGAGCTTTGGTGGCGGTGCAGGGCTGGAGAACGCTGTTTAAGTGGTAGAGGCCGTTGCCGTAGGGGGTTATGTCCTGCATGGTGATGGGAAACACTACGGGAGCTTTGCCTGTGGTGTAGCTCATGAGTTCAAGGAGGTCTTCGCTGGTGCGCATGATCCAGCCTTCTTTTATGGTGGGCGAGATGGCAAAGCCTCTGTGGTTGATGACTCTGTTGCCGCGTGTGGTGTCGATGGAGATGACAGCGTCTAGGTCTGCGGACATTTCTTCGCGGTTAGCGATGGTCATGTTAATCGGCGAGCCCATGAAGGGTACCGGATCGTGCGGTTTTGTGGGAGCTGTGGGGCAGATGTGGGTGGAGACAAAGACGTCGCCTTTGAGCACGTCGCCTCTGTTGACCATGTCGCCGAGTTTCATGGCGATGGCTACTGCGGAGACGGCACCGTCAGCATCGGAGACCAGACCCACTCTTTCGGGGCGTGCGCCGATGCCGCCAAGGCGTCCAACGATGCCGATGGTGGGAGCGCTGCCGCCTTTGTGACGTCCCTCTGAGCCGTAGAACCATACTTTGACGAAGTCGGTGCTGCCGCCTTTGGGGCCTGTGACTGTTTTGACGGAGATGTTTTCTTCTTTAACGCCGCCGGCGATCAGAGCTTCTTTGACGCTTTCGCCGGATACATAGGCAGAATCCAAGAGATCGAGTGCTTTCATTGTGTGCAGTAATGACATGGTAATTCCTCCATTTTGTTTGGTTTTTGTTTTTCGTAAGTTTGTTTGCCGCTAGAGGTGCGGGTGTTTCAGCCCAAAGTATTGGAGAATCGGGCGGCGGACAATTTCTTCCACCGGTTTGAGCAGTTCGGCGCAGTACATGCCGGCGCCAAGCGGCAGGTTTTCCGCAGGAATAGAGACGACTATCAGCCGCTCTCCTTTGGTTATTTCCGCTGTAGTGACAGGCAGGGCGCTGCGGGCGTCGATGGTCATTATCAGGTCGGGGAAAGTTCCCAGCCTGCGGCCGCCGCAGTCTAGAGTCATAAATTCGTTCCAGAAGGTCATTTCCGCACCGCCTGCGGTGATGGTGCCGTGGTCAAAGCCGCCTTCAGTGATGAGTTCGATGTCTGTCACTTCCCCTTCGGTGATGACGCTGCCTCCGAGGCGTGATACTGTGGCTTCGGCTACAGCGGCAGCTCCGCGCATGGCGGCCTCTTTCATCAGCGAACCAACTTCAATGGCTAGAGCCACGCCTCCGGGGGCGCAGTATTTTTTAGCGTAGGAGGCGGTGACAGGGTTGCGGGCGACGGAGACCAGTCCGCCCGCACGCACGGCGCTTTGGCGCACCAGTGCCGCAGTGGCGTCAAGAGAGCCGATGAATACCGATTCCAAATAAGTGCCTTTGTCGGGGTTGCCGCCAGCCGCCGCCTGGTATGAGCGGTAAGCGGGATCACGGTGCAGCGCCATTGAGCCCATTACTCCTGTGGGGTGCGCCCTGCCGTTGCAGGGAAGGTCTATCAGAGGCAGTCCGCTCAGTGCCGCGGGAAGCCAGCCGTTGAAGGTAGAGCCGCCGCCGTTTTCGTTGGTGATCAGCCCACCCGGCTTGCCTGCACCGATACATTCTAAAAGTTCGACAACACGGGTGGTGGTAGCGGGCAGAGCCAAGGCCTCTTTCGCCGCCGGCGCACCTACTGCGGAGCAGGTGAGCAGTATCGCGTCGTCGGCGATTTCGTCCGCTGATATGAGTGACAACGGCCCGGCAGCAAGAGCTTTTTCCGCCAGCACTCTGCCTTTAGCCATTGCGCCTCCGCCGCCTCCGCCCAGAAAGCAGCCTCCGAGGAGCGCGGCTTCAATGTGATCTTTTGTGATGAGCAGTTTTGTCATTTAAAGGCCCCCCTTTTAGTTGTTTGTTTTTTCGCCGGCGCAGAGCACCGACCAAATTACACCCATTGCGCACCGGAGCGGATCAAAGATTGTCAGTCCCAGTCTCTCTTGGAGTTTTGGCGCGATGCCGATGGTGGAGAGTCCGGTGCAGGCGAGCATTATGCCTTTTGCTCCCAGCTCTTTGAGAGCCAGCCCTGCGGATACCAGCTCATCTTCTGCTTCCGGCCGGAAGAGGTCGAGCGTGGTGTGAATTTTTTCCGGTCTGACGGTTTTCAGCAGTAAGTCTCCCAAGATGGCGGGGGTGACTCCGGGAGCATCATCGGTGATGCTGAGCGCGCCCACAGGCATCTGGCAGGCACTGATAACATGCCCCGTGGCTCTGCCGGCACCGATTACCGGAATGGAGAGTTCTTTTTGGAGGAGAGCCACGCCGGGATCGCCGACACAGCTGACGTAGACGGCGTCAAAGCCCTCTTGGGCAAATTGGCGGCCGAGAGACGCAACTTTGGGAATAGCCAAAGCTTCGCTCTCATCGTCATGGACTCCGTCAAACTGATCGGGAATGCAGCGTGATTCGATGGTTATCTGCGGAAATGCCTTTTTGATGATTCTTTCGTGTGACTGAAGCAGGTCGAGGTTGTCAGTGGTAAGGACTCTGATTAGTCCCAGACGGGGATTATGCAAATCTGTCAGCTCTCCTTTATGTAAAGAGCGAAAGCCCGCCGCTTGGACGAAGTTTCGCTCTTTTGAATTTTATGACCGAGAAAAAGTTGTTTCTACCACATACCGAAGCTGCGTCCGATGGCGAAGATGAAGCCGTAGATACCGTCTCCGGCTACAAAACCCGCTCCGTAAAGCTCCATGGCGTCTTTGTGCGTCTTGTAGTAAATCTGGCGGATTATCAAAGCGATGACCAAGCCTACGCCATAGATGGGGTTTTTAATCAGCAGTCCTGTGGCGCAGAGAATACCCAGTGCCTTTTTGGAGCCGCCGATTATCTGCAAGATGGCTCCGGGAATTGCCCACATTGCCATTTCACGGAGAATTTCCGGATGCGAACCGGCGGTGATGGTGGCGGCGAAAACACGGCTGACAGGGGGGATAAGATCCTGTTTGAAGTGCATGTTCATCAAAGCGGCAACCACGCCCATAGCCAGCAGTCCGCCGACGAGTTCGAGATATATCTGCTGTTTTCTGCCGTCCAGTTCATAGGCTAGGTCTTCGCCTTTGCCGCGGATGATCCAGCCTGTTTTGAGGTCAAAGCCCATGTCAGCGAAGCATGGTCCTGTACTGGCGATAAAGCCTGTCATAATCGCCAATGCGGGCGCCGGGAAGCCCATGAAGAGTCCAAGGCTGAGGAAGATTACCGTGATCGCAAATCCAGGGAACCAGCCGGAGTACATGGCGCAAAGTCCGACAAGCACCGGTGCGATAACGGAAGAGAGCGTGCACCAGAGCACCCAAAGAGCCAGTTTGGAAACGGGCATACTGATCCAGAGACCTGAGATGACAGCGATAGCGGCGGCGGCGAGAGCGAATAGCACTGTGTGCACCACAATCGCTTTGCGCATGGCCTCGTTGCTGACAGAGGGAATGTATTCATCAGCGGATTTTGCCGCGCTTTTTTCCGGGGATTTCTTTTTAAAGATGGTGACCAGTGCCTGCACCAGGGAGACAAAGCCCGCACCGATCATAAATCCGTGGGGAATGTAGGTCTTACCGAGGTCGAGAGGCAGGGAGGAAAAGCCCATGTCCACAAGGGCGGGGGCGATTGCGGGATAGTAGCCGCGGATAAGCAGACCAACAGCCAAAGCTCCCATAGCGAAGGGGTTGGCGATAAAGGCAATACCGATACCTGCCATGGGGATACCGCCTGCCAGAACAGGTTTAATTTTGCAGGCCGCACCGGCGATACCGATGAGGATACCGCCAAGCAGGGTTTTTCCCTTAGCGCCGCCCTCGTCTCCGGCAATCAGAGCCTGAGCTGTCGCCACACCGGGAGCCCAAGCGGCGTCGGCGGGGAAGAGTTCTGAGTCAAAGATGCGGTAAACAAAGTGCATTCCCAGCAATGTCGCAACTGCCGAGCCGATGAGCATCGGGTATATCAGCGACATGTCCCCGAAGGCAAAGATGACGCCGACTGCTAGAAGTCCGCAGTTCGCAGCAGCGAAGCCTGCGCCTGAATTCATGGTCTGCACCAAGTTCTGACGGTCAAGGCTGCGGAATTTCGCCATTGATTTGAGCGGAATTCTTGCGATTGCCATAGCCATCAGCGCCCCGATAACGGAAGTGTTGGGAGTTGTGCCGATTCTGGCGATTATCTGCATACAGATAATTGCTGATAAGATAGAAATAATAACGCTTACTACAAATGTTTCAGGTTCAAAAGCTCTGACGTTTTCAGGCTTTTTCTCTGCCATTTCGCTTCCCCCTCTTGGAATATAGTTATAGGGGCATTACCCTATATATAAGAGATGTTAGGCGATGGCGGCAAAGCTTACAATGTATCAGTGAACAGTGTAATAGTTAGTAGTTGTGCATGATGCACAATAGAGCATCAGTGCCGTGCGCAAAATGAAGAGGTTGTCTTCCGCGAGAGAGGTTAGCTCGCCAATTTTGTTAAGGCGGTAGCGGAGGGTGTTTCGGTGAATGTAAAGTTCATCTGCAGCAGCACTCACCGAGCGTCCGCAGGCAAGCCAAACGGACAGTGTCCGCAGCAGCTCCATGTGGCCGCAAGCGTCCTCGTCAAGCAGAGGCTGCAGTACTTTTTGTGCACAGGTGAGGATCGTCTTTTTGTCGGCAAAGCGATAAATCAGCGTCAGAAGCTCCAGCTGGCAGTAGGTGAAAAAGCCCTGACTATGCCCCAAAGCGGCAGCCACACTCTGAACTTCTGTCGTTTTTTTGAATGCTATCGGCAGCTTTTCAACAGTCGTGGGCCCGTAGAGGGAGACTATCGTGCCGTCAAAGAGTCCGCCGCTTTCCGCCCGCAGTATTTCTAGAAACTGATGCGGCGTCTCTCCGTTTACCGCATGAGTCAGCACCCTGGTCTTTTCTTTGAAGTTGAGAATATATTCGCGTGAGTTTAGTGCGGGAATGTTAACAAAGGCGTTGCTGAATTGCAAAGCCCAAACTTTGCACTCCCGTCCCCATCCCTGTTTATCCAGAATTTTCGTAATTCCGTCAGGGTCTCTGTCGATGAGAAAAAGCTCCTCGTTTATGTCGCTGCCTCTGAATGGGTCTTCCTGTTCGCAGCGGAAAATCTCTCGCATCACAGTTTTGGCGATGACCGCATAGGGAAGCGATTCCGGCAAAGAGATCAGCGGAAAGTCAGCAGCGTTCGCCATTACATATATTTCCTGAGGCAGGGCGTCAATGAAGCGTCCCAGTTTTATGCCAAATCCGGAGACGTTGCCGCCGATATAAGCACGGATAAGCTCCGTCAACATGCCCGGAGTCTCCCTAAAAGCGTAGCCGGTGGTGAACTTGAAGGTATCTTTGGCCAGCCAGCGATAGGCGTCAGGAACTTCGATAAAGTCGATAAACTTCACCTTTCTGCTCAGCCCGTTCTCTCCCGCCAAAACCTCCGCACCGTCAAATATCGACAGTTTCAGCATCTCTTCAACCGTGAACATTGCACTGCCTCCCGTCATTTGCCTGCCGCCCCCTATTGTAACCCGACATGGGCGCTTTGACATTGATTTTGCGCTCATCGCCGCCGATTTTGCCCCGCTGCGTGAAAAAAGCGCACCATTAGTAATAAACGTGACAGGCTTATTCACGTTTTTCCTAATTGTACTTGAATGACCTTGTGGGGTTAAATGTGACTAAAGTAACAAAGATTTGCGCGAAACGCCTAATGGCTTTTACCGTACAAACATTATCAAAATATATATTTGAAGGAGGAGAAATAATGAGACTTGAAATCGGCAGCTTCAAAGTAAAAGACATCGTCTTCGGAGATAAGACCGCCTATTGCGGCGGCATCTTGACGGTGGACAAAGAAGAAGCCCTTCGCGTTGTACGTGAAGACAGTCACATTACGGAAGCGGAGCTTCTTATCGTCCGCCCCGGAGATATGGTCAGACTCTGCCCCGTTAAGGAATCAGTGGAGTTCAGATGTAAGGTAAGCGGCGGCACGGGAGCCTATCCCGGAGCCACCAGCCCACTCGCTCAGGCGGGAATGGGCAGAACACATGTACTGAGCGGCGTCACACTGCTTTCTGTCGGCAAACACTGGGGCGGATTCCAGGACGGACTCATCGACATGGGCGGCCCCTACCAGCATCACACCATTTGGGGAGATATGGTAAACCTCGTCCTCGTAGCCGACACCGATGAACTTTTTGAGCAAAGAGAACAGCAGAAGAAGAACCACGCCATCAGATGGGCCTCGATGCGCCTTGCGGAGCATATCGCTCAATGTGTGCGCAGCATGGAGCCGGAAGTGCTTGATGTTTATGACCTTCCCGCAGTTTCCGAGCGCGATGAGCAGACAAAATCTCTCCCCGGCGTAGTCTATGTGCTCCAGCCCCAGACACAGATGGAAGCTTTGGGCTATAACACGCTTATCTACGGCTGGGACGGCAACAGAATGCTCCCCACCTTTATGCACCCCAACGAACTGCTGGACGGCTGCCTTGTTTCGGGAAGCTTTATGCCCAGCTCTTCAAAGATGTCCACCTACGAATTCTCCACCAACCCGATGATCAAACGCCTCTATGCCGAGCACGGCAAGACAATAAACTTCCTCGGCGTCATCATGTCCACACTCAACCCGAAGATGGATGAAAAGACCCGCTGCGTGCAGATGGCGGGACAGATAGCCGTCAGCCTCGGAGCCAAAGCCGCGGTAGTAGCGGAAGAGGGCTATGGCAACCCCGACGTTGACTACACAGCCATGTTGGTAGAACTTGAAAGACTCGGCATTAAGACCGTAGGCATCTCAGACGAAGCCACGGGCAGAGACGGCGCGTCACAGCCTCTGGTCTCCATGAATCCTGCCACAGACGCGCTGGTCTCCACCGGCAACGTCTCTCAGTTCTACAATATGCCGGCAATGGAAGTCATCGGCGAGTTGGAAGCTCTGGCACGCGACGGCAACTCCGGCGGCTGGGAAGGATGCATCAATCCCGATGGCTCCTGCGTCATGGAAAACAACGGCATGTTCTGCGCCAACCACATCAGCGGCTACTC
>CAZFWP010000064.1:0-11619 GCA_964522805.1 uncultured Synergistaceae bacterium
TTCCGACCTCCTGGTCCCGAACCAGGCACGCTAACCAGACTGCGCTACGCCCCGAAAGCGTAGTGAATTATAGCATTGGAACTTGTTCTCGTCAAATGCCAGAAGCTCTTATAAGTCTGTCGTATAGAGCCGGTCCGATACCGATACTTAACGGTTTTTGCGCAATTATCAGTTCCGCTCCGCTTTTTTCGATTGTTCTCAAGACCCTGAACAATTCTTTTGCATATTCGTCTTCATCGGAAAAGATGATTTTTACAAAGGGGATTCCTTGGGGCACCTGAGTGCCAATCCAAGCCCATTTGCGTCCTTCTGCTAATTCTTCGGCTTTTTCAGGATCCGAGAGTTTCAGCGGTATGGCTGGTGCATAGTGGCGGTATCTCGTTCCCGGCGATCGTTTGATAATATTGCTGTCCTGTGGGAACAGCACCTCCTCCTTAAGAGCCTCTTCAAGCATCTCTTTAGAGACACCTCCGGGGCGCAGCAAGACTGCATTCTCTCCTGTTATGTCCAATACAGTGGATTCCAGCCCCACGCGAGTAAGGCCCCCGTCAATGACCAAAGCAACTGCGTCACCGATATCATCGGCGACAGTACGTGCATCCGTCGGACTAGGGCGTCCGCTTTTGTTGGCGCTTGGGGCAGCGATGGGAACTCCAGCTGATTGAATAACTTTGAGCGCAGTGCTGTTATCGGGCATTCTTACCGCCGCAGTGGAAAGCCCGCCTCTGGTGCTTAAGGGAACAATATTTTTGGCTTTTAATACTAAAGAGAGCGGCCCGGGCCAGAATTTATCCATGAGACACCTTGCTCTCCAGTTGACATCAACAACGCTTTCCGCCATTGCCAAAGAAGAAACGTGTAAAATAAGTGGGTTGTCTGAGGGGCGCCCTTTTGCCAAATATATTTTTTTTACCGCTTCAGCGTCAAGGGCATTGGCTCCAAGACCATAGACTGTTTCCGTGGGGAAGGCAACTAAGCCGCCGCTTCTGATTATTTCTCCGGCTTTTTGAAAAATATCAGGCGAAATGCTGCTGTCACCGTTTAAGAGGGCTGTCAGGCGCGCCTCCATGTGTTCCATCATTTAAAAATACCGTCCCTCCATGAAATTTTCCATGAAATTGCGGCGGAAAGAGGGGAATCTCCGCTCAACAATGGCCGTTCTGGCATCTTTCATGAGGTTCACGAGGAAGTGCAGATTATGCCAGCTGCAAAGCCGTGCGGCAAGTATTTCTCCTGCGGTGTAGAGGTGACGGATGTAGGCTCTGGTGAAATTTCTGCACACATAGCAATCACATGTTGGGTCTATAGGTGAGAAATCTCTGGCATAGGCTAAATTTTTGATATTCATCCTTGCGGATCTGGTTAGCACACAACCGTTTCTGCCATTTCTGGTAGGCAGTACGCAGTCAAACATGTCTATGCCGCGAGCTACTCCCTCAATAAGGTTTGTAGGAAAACCTACGCCCATCAGGTAGCGAGGTTTGTTCACCGGCATTTCAGGGCAGAGAGCGTCGAGAACGCGATACATAATATCATGCTCCTCCCCTACTGAAAGACCACCTATTCCATATCCTGGAAAACCTATGTCTTCAAGTCTCTTTATACATTCCAAACGCTGGCTTTCAAACATGGAGCCCTGAACAATACCAAAAAGAGCCTGGTCTTCTCTGGAATGGAAATCTTTGCATCTTTTGGCCCAACGTATGGTGCGCTCCATAGCAGAGCGAGAATATTCTTCCGTAGTCGGCCAGGTTACACATTCATCAAAAGCCATGGCGATATCACTGCCGAGCTTTTGCTGAATATCCATAGAATCCTCCGGACGCATAAAGTGTTTGCTGCCGTTAAGGTGTGAACGGAATTCCACCCCGTCCTCGGTTATTTTGCGCAGGTCAGAGAGGGAAAAGACCTGAAATCCACCGCTGTCTGTAAGGATTGGATGGTGCCACTGCATAAAGCGGTGCAGCCCTCCCGCTTCAGCGACAATATCGGCTCCTGGGCGCATATACAGGTGGTAGGTGTTGCCAAGTATTATTTGTGCACCAAGCTCTTCAAGCTCCGGCGGCGTCATCGCTTTCACTGTAGCTTGCGTACCCACAGGCATAAAAACCGGGGTTTCTATTACCCCATGCGGCGTGGTGAGTTCTCCGGCACGAGCTCCTGTCTCTGGACATTGGGCGATTAATTTATATTCAAACATTTAAGGCCTCCCATTTAAAAGCTTTGCGCACATTTTCATACACTTGCGCAGAAAAGGCGTCGACAGTCATTCCTTTTAGCATCGAAAGCATCTCATAAACAGCCCTGACCCGGCACGGCTCGTTGGGTTTGCCCCTGTAACCCTGCGGTGCCAGATATGGTGAATCAGTCTCGCAAAGTATTCTCTCCAAGGGAACGTACATCGCTATCTCTCTTAATTCCTGATTACGCGGAAATGTTAAAGGCCCGGCAAAGGATATGTAAAATCCCATGTCAAGCGCGGCTCCGGCATGCTTTTTTTCGCCTGAGAAGCAATGCACAACTCCACCAGCTTTTTCCGCAGCCGATTCTTTGAGGATAGCTATTGTATCAGAGTTGGCATCTCCCTCAAACTTCATCGCCGCGTCTCTGATGTGGAGAACTATTGGTTTATTCAGTTTTTTTGCCAGCTCTATTTGTTCAGAGAATATTTTTCTTTGAACACCGCGTGGGGAGTGGTCATAAAAATAGTCCAAACCTATTTCACCTACAGCCGCGGCATGTTCTGATGCGGCGATTATTTCCAGCTCCTGTGAATAGTCGCTTGCCGCGCGTTCCGCTTCATGTGGATGCACACCTGCCAGCATCTTCATCTCCGGCAAGGGTTTATGTATTGCAAGATAATCTAAGGCCTCTTTGCTGGACGATATATCGGCGGAAGCGAAGATCATTCCCTTAACATCGTTATCAAGCGCATTTTTAAATGCGCTTTCCAGACCATTAGGAAAGTATTCTTTGTTTAAGTGGCAATGTGTATCAACGAGAAACATTTTATTCATCCCCTAAAAAAGGGCGGGCTAAGCCCGCCCTAGCTTATTACGTCATTTTACGCCGGGGCGCAGTCTAGCTGATTCTGCTTCCCACAGGGATAGAATCGTCCATCACGGTAAGCAAAGTCAGTATTTCCTGTCTGGTTTCCGGACTTTCAGCAGCAAGGAGCATCCCGTTACTGGGCACGCCACGGAACTTAGCCGGTTTGAGGTTGCATATGATGACAATCTTTCTGCCTTCAAGCTCTTCAGGCTTATAGAACTCGCGTATACTGGAGACTATGGTTCTTTTTTCATAACCCAAATCAAGGTGCAGGATGTAGAGTTTGTCAGCCTTGGGAACAACTTCTATCTTTTCTACAAGCGCTACTCTGAATTCTATTTTTTTAAAATCATCAATGGTGATTTCTGAGCCATGTTCACCATAGTTGAAGAAGGCGGTAGGATCGGCTTTAGAGCGTTTTTCCATATCACGCTCCTCCTTTTCGGCCTTCCACTTTTCAACATCAATGCGCGGGAAAAGGATGGATCCTTTTTTCACAGTTACAGGACCATCGAGCTTGCCCCATTCCCATGAAGCGCGTCCGCCGTCAAGAGGGTCGCCGCAAAGTCCCAGCTGTCCCCAAATGCGCTCAGCTGTTTCAGGCATGAAAGGAGCTATCAAAACTGCGGCAAGGCGCAGAGATTCCCAAAGAGTTCTTAGAACGGCGTCCAGTCTAGCTGTTTCTCCCTCTTTGCCGAGTCTCCAAGGCTGGGTTTCATCAATGTATTTATTGGATCTGCTGATAAAAGCCCAGAGTGTTTTCAGCGCGTCATCAAAGGCAAAGCGATCCATCTGTTCTGTCATGTCCGCAACAGTTTTTTTAGCCATCTCTTCAATTTCTTTGTCAATGTCTTCTGCTGCATAAGTTAGAGGCAGGTTACTGCCGCGGAATTTATCAATCATCTGCAGGCTGCGAGAGAGCAGGTTGCCAAGGTCGTTAGCAAGGTCTGAATTTATACGCTGCACGAGCGCAAGTTCAGAAAAGTCTCCGTCGTGCCCAAAGGGAACTTCTCGCAAAACAAAGTAACGAAATGCGTCAACACTGTAAAGTTCAGCCATTTCAAAGGGGTCAACCACATTGCCGACTGATTTTGACATTTTTTCTCCCTCAACTGTCCACCAGCCATGGGCAAATACACGAACCGGGGGATTAACCCCCAGCGCCATAAGCATCGCCGGCCAGATAACACAATGGAAACGAATGATGTCCTTGCCAACAAGATGCCTTACTGAGGGCCAGTAGGTCTGCCAGAGGGCACCCTCTTCGGGGAAGTTCATCGCTGAGAGGTAGTTGATCAGAGCGTCAAACCAAACGTAAATAACATGTTTGTCGTCTCCCGGAAGGGGAATTCCCCATTTGAGGGTCGTGCGTGAAACAGACTGGTCGCGCAAACCGCTTTTTATAAAGCTGACAATTTCGTTGTAACGAGACTTGGGCATAATCGCATCGGGGTGCTCTTCATAGAACTTCAGCAGCGGCTCTGTGTACTTTGAAAGCTTGAAGAAATATGTTTCTTCAGTCATCTTTGTCAGCGGACGGTGGCAGTCCGGGCAGGTCTGCCCCTCCCCCATCTGAGCTTCTGGAACGTATGTCTCGCAGGGAACACAGTACCAGCCTTCGTACTCGCCCTTGTAGATGTCTCCCTGGGCGATCAGGCGACGGAATACTTCCTGGACAACCTTCTCGTGGCGCACGTCTGTGGTGCGGATAAAATCGTCGTTATTGATGTTGAGCACGCCCCACAATCTGCGGAAGTTTTCGACAACTTCGTCACAGAGCTGCTTGGGAGTAATACCTTTGCTGTCAGCCACAGTTTGAATTTTCTGTCCGTGTTCATCTGTCCCTGTCAGGAACCACGTTTTTTCCCCACCGGCTTTGTGCCATCTCGCTAGCGTATCGGCCGCTATTGTCGTATAAGCATGTCCGATATGGGGTACATCGTTAACATAGTAGATAGGTGTAGTTATGTAAAAATTTTCCTTTGACATTTATTTAACCTCCCCGGTACAATTTTCCAAAATGTACCGTTTTATTCTGTTTCGAGGGATACAATACTTTATTGAGAGCAAGTTTGCAACATTTTTTGTTGATTCTCCCCCTGCGGTGATTTTATTTGCCTCTTCCATCCACAGAGAATCATCAGTTATGGTATTTTCCTCCGCTCCAGCAACGATGCAAACAAATTCTCCCCTTATTTTTTCTTCCGGGAGAGATTTTTTGAAAGAGCAAAGTGTGCCGGCGACAGTTTCTTGGTGAATTTTGCTGATCTCCCGTACCAGAACGGCTCGTCTATCCCCAAGCACTTCGCCCATAAGCTCCAATTCACTGATGATTTTGTGCGGCGACATGTAAAAAACTAATACCGACTTTTGTTCGCGAAGAGAGTTGAGCCTCGTCTTTTTTTCTTCTCGCTTGCCTTTCAGGAAACCTGCAAAAAAGAACGACTCCATATCCATGCCTGAAAGCAAAAGCGCAGGCAGCAATGCGTTGGCCCCAGGCAGGACGTCATAGGGCAGGCCTCGCTCAATCGCAGCCTTAATTATCACTCCTCCTGGATCAGATAGTCCAGGAGAACCGGCATCGGATACCAACGCAACTTTCTCGCCCTTTTCTATGCGTTTCATCAATAAATCCACACGCTCCGCCTCATTGTGTTCGTGGCACGATATGAGAGGCTTCTTGATTTCATAGTGATTCAGCAGCTTCAGCGTGTGCCTGGTGTCTTCACAGGCGATAATGTCCGCCTCCCGTAAGGTTCGAAGCCCGCGCAGCGTAATATCTTCAAGGTTGCCTATAGGAGTCGGCACTATTATCAGGGGCATTATTCACTCGCCTCGATTCTGTATGCTTCCAGTAATTCATCGGTTTCTTCGCCGTCCTGACCCAGTACAAAAAGAGGCGCTTCTATTTTGAGCCCGTGGCTAGACGCTCTCACAGCATCAACAAGTATCACGCTGGAGAGAGAGCCCGGTTTTGGGTATACCGGCTTCATAATCTTTGGTGCCACATTGTACTTATCCAGCAGTGTAAATAGTTCGCCGGCACGGTTTGTCCTGATGACAAGATCTAGATGTCCTTTATTCTTAAGCAAATATTTTGAGGCGCGGATAACATCTTCAAGTGTGCAGTCCATACCCTGCATCGCCGTCGCAATCGCATCGGAAGGGCTTCTTTTACTGTTTTCCGGCTCGTCATAGGGCGGATTGACAACTATTCTGTCGAAACTTTGCGCCGCCCATAGTTTTTTATAATCCTTCAGATCTCCGGCAATAAAGGAAAGCCTGTCTGACAACCCGTTGTACATCGCGTTTTCTCGTGCCATCGTTATCAAATGTGGCTGAATGTCCAGCCCTGTGACGTTGTAGCCGCGTTTTGCCAGTATCAGGGAAATGGCTCCGTGTGCGCAGCCTATTTCCAAGATCTTTTCTCGGTGTCTTGGTTTGACAAAGTGCGCCAGAAGAATCGTGTCAACATTGACTCTAGGACCCTCGTTGTCATTGGGCTGTTTGATTTTAAGTACGCCGTGCAGAAGATTTTCTCTTTCATCGGACATTACGCCCAATCCTCCAATCTGACACCTACAACTTGAGACAATCCCGGCTCGGAGAGTGTCACTCCGTAGAGGACATCTGCACGCTCCATAGTGACGCGTCTGTGAGTCATGGCCAAAATCTGCCTGTTTTTTGCATATTCTTTTGTAAGTTCGGAGAATCTTCTTAAGTTAACTTCGTCGAGAGCGGCGTCAACTTCATCAAGCACGGCAAGAGGACAGCCGGCAACCTCCATAGAGGCGAAAAGCAATGATATCGCAGCCAGAGACTGTTCACCGCCGGAAAGCTGGTTTATATTCTGAGGGTGCTTGCCGGGCGGGCGAGCCACAACGTCAACGCCTGTATCCCAAATTGTTTCTCCTTCTGTCATTTCCAAGTGGGCCTCTCCGCCTCCGAAGAGACGCTGGAAGAGAAAGCAAAAACGTTTATCTACTTCTTCTAAAGCGTCGGAAAATACTTTATGAGCCTGTTTGTCCGCATCAGCAATTAATTTTTCCAGTTCAGATGCGCTTGCACGTACATCATCGAGGTGTTCTCCAAGAAAAGCCAGCCTGTCTTTGAGACTGCGATCTTCCGAAAGGACACCCATGTTAACATCGCCGAAAGCTTTTATTTTTCTGTCGCCTTCACGGATTTTCCGCCTCAGGTCATCGGTGTCAATATCATCGGGAAGAACATCTTCACCTGGATATTGGTACTGCTCTTCCCAAGTGTTGATAAGCTCGTCCAGTTCACGTTCCGTCTCGTTTTTCTTGGATTCAATCTGATTAATTTTTTCCATACCCGTCTTGGAGCGTATTTCCGCAAGAGAGCTTCTTTGACGCAAATATTCACGCTTTTTTTCAAGGAGCGTGTAGCCCTGCACATAGTTTTCCATCTCAGCGATCAGTTCAATGCGCCGATTGTGTATTTCCAAGCACCCCTTGCCCACCCGGGCAAGGTTCGATCTTTCCCGAACGCAGCTCTGGTCAAGAGCGGAAACTTCTTCGTCTAAGTCCCAAACTTTGCGCTCTTCCGTACGAATCTCGTTGCTGACACGTTCCATTAAAGCGAACTGAGAACGTAGTTTTTCCGCCGCTACTGCCGACTCGGCGCGCAAGCGCTCACGCTCTTCGATCAAGGCGTGGTCGTCTTCTATTTCTGACGGCCGGTCCCATTTTTCTTCAAGTTCAGCAAGTGATTTGAGTATCCCGTGCCACTTTTGTCCCTCATCTTTTATCGCAGCTAAGATACGTCCTTTCTCACCTTCCATACGTTTTTGTTCTTTGGAGAAGGATTCTTTTTGGTCGGCAATGGTCGCTATTCGCCCGTCAAGGTCCCTAATGCGCCTGGTATATGATTCTTTTTGTTCGCTGACGGATATTTCGTCTGCTTCGGCTTTCTTAAATTCCATGGTACAGCGTTCCGCGTTTTTTGCAGCTCTTTCTGATTCATGTTCCAGTTTGGCGATTTGTGCTTTTAGTTCTATCGCCTTTCCTGTTTTTTGCGATTTACCGCCGGAAACAGTACCTCCAGGCTGAAAGACATCACCGTCCATAGTCGCAATCGGCCCTTTGAAGCCAGACCGCACAAGCGACTGACCGACAGAGTATGATTCTACAATCAGCAGGTCTCCCATAATTTGCTGGATTGACGGCAGCCAGTGATCTTCAACTTCTACGAGCTCTATAGCCCAGCCGATAATACCTTTAGCCGGCAGTCTGAAAGACCGATCAGGGAATCTTGGACGGCATCTTTCAAGCGGCAGGAAGGTCGCCCTTCCGGCTGCGTTCGCTTTGAGTTTATCAATACAGCGTCCGGCCTCTTCCAAGTCTTCTACCAATAATTGGAACTGGCGTCCTCCCAAGTAGGCCTCCAAGGCGGAAGAGAGCGACGGGTCACAGCTAAATACGTCTATCACAGCACGGGGTGCGGCATCAAGTCGATTCAGCTTAGCGGATGATAAGAGGAACTGTACAGGCCTTGGGTATATTTCCACCTGCATAGAGTCGGCGACTTCATTCAGCTTAGAGCGCGCCTGCCCAGCCTCCCTGCGCGCCCGCTGCAGCTCCGCAGCCAAATTTTGCACTTTTGCGTAGAGCTCCCCGTGAAGCGTCAAAAGCTTTTCCTGATCACTTAAAAGAGCGTCTCTGTCTTTTTCAAATTCTTTTATTTGCTCATCAAGGTCTTTGCGTGGGTCAGAGGTTTGATTCTTTTTATCTTTTATTTCCAGAAGATCTTTGCCCAGAAATGAAAGCTTCGCTTTAATCTGCTGGAGTTCCGCTTCTAGATTGCCTTTTTCTTTATTCCAAGCCTCTCGCTCTTCCTTTTCAAGCTCCATACGCCGATTGTATTCTTGCCACTTTTTCTCAACGTTTTCAAGAGCGTTTTGCGCCAAAGTTAGAGCTTCGCGCGATTTTTTATTTTCTTCACCTGAAAGAGATTGCTCCCTTATCAGTTCATCAAGGCGGACCTTAGCTTTTTTTCTGTCTTCTACCGCTTGTTTGTAGCGGCCATTAGCGGAGCGAAGCGTAGATGCCGATGTGAGCCCAGATTTTGTCAGGCTCTCAAACCTATTGCGGCACTGTTCCAGCTCCCACGTTTGCTGCTGTCTGGTCTGCGCTGACGCTGCAAGTTCGTTTTCCGTCCGCCCCAGTCCCTTTTTCCATATGTTTAGAAAAAAAGCCAGCGAGGTTCTATCAAAATAAGCTGCTTCGATATCCTTTTGCAGTTTTATTATTATCTGTTCTGCGCGGCATCTTCTCAGCCAATAGAGCAGTTTTCTTTCTTCTTCAATGCTGTCGATTATTTCTCTCAGCTGGGCTGCTCTCTTCACCTCAGGTGCTATCTCTTCCCGCCGCAGGTTCAGTTCCCCCATGATATTTCGCAGCTGATCATACTCTTCTTTTACCGTTACAAGCCGGTCAGAAGCTTCCATACGTCTTTTACGGTACACATCTATGCCAAATAGGGTCTCCAACCTCATTCTGCGCGCTGAGGGACGCTGCTGTATAACCTCAGCCACCTCTCCCTGACCGATAAAGGCGAAACGGTCTCCTTCCAGCTTCCAGTCACGCTTAGTCTCGTCCAGCTCGGTAAGGGTCTTTCTCATATTGTCAACAAAAGCAACAGTAGCTCCATCAGGGGCGGTTACCCGCCTCTTGACAGAGCATATTCTGGTATCTTCTCTTAGCTGCAGTGTAACCTCGGCCTCTTTAGCCGCTGCCATACTTACAGAACCCTGAAAAAGCAAATCGCTTTGGCGTGTAATGCGCAGCCGTCCGGCGTTACTGTCGCCAAGAGACCACCTCAGCGCGTCAAGCAAGTTACTCTTTCCGCTTCCGTTAGGACCGACGATAGCGGTAAACCCCGATGAAAGGATAAGGTCATGTACACCGCCGAAACTTTTAAATCCTTTAAGCTGAAGACGACCTATGTACAATGGCCCAGCCCTCTCTTTTCTGCAGTGCGCTTATTCTATGCTCGACCTGAGCAAGTCCTCCCTGGCTTTCAAGACGGAACTTTCCCCATGAGAAATCGGGACAGCCTCTGATAAATATTTTTTTATCAAATTCTTCTTCCCAAAGTACCAGAAATGTCTCCGCAATATACTCAGCCACAGCCGTGTATGCCTCAATAAGCAAGGCTTCCGATTTTGAGGAGGAGACAATTTTGCGAATAAATCTTTTTATTTGCATGGCGACGCTTTCTTCCCGTGACACCCAGCCAAGACCGCCGCAGAAGGGACAGCCTCTGCTCATGGCGGCTCGAACATCTGTTCTGGCTCGCTTTCTTGTTATTTCAACCAGCCCTAGTCCTGTCACACCATAGACACGCGCCTTGCACCTGTCTGTTTTGAAGAGTTCCTGCAATTGTATTACTAGGTTTTCTTTGTCCTCTTCTGTGTCCATATCGATAAAGTCAACAACAACAATTCCGCCTAGTGCACGCAGCCGCAGCTGTCTTGCTATTTCGACCGCAGCCTCCATGTTTGTCTTCAGCACTGTATCGTTGAGGTTCTTCGAACCGACGAATTTGCCAGTATTGACATCTATAACCGTGAGCGCTTCTGTCTGGTCAATGACCAGATAAGCACCGGATGAAAGCCAAACTTTCCTATCCTGAAGTTCATCAAGCTGATTTTCTATATTGTAAACATCAAAGAGCGGTGTTTTACCCTTATAAAGACTGATGTCCATTTTCTTTTCCGAGAAAAACTTTTTTACAAATGCCTCGATGTTCTCTTTATCTTCCTCGGTATCTACCACGATCTCGTCAATATCGTCAGTGAGTTCGTCCCTTAAAACACGTTCTAGCAAACCTAGGTCTTTATGTATCAGACAGGGAGCACTGTTTTGTTTAGCCTTGCGTTCAATTGTCTCCCACTGTGATATCAACTGGCTGACATCTTCCGTAAGGCTTTCGATATCACAATTTTCCGCTACGGTTCTGATGATAATGCCAAAACCGTCAGGGCGTATCTGTTTGGCGATATTCCTCAGCCTAGCGCGCTCTTCATCATCTTCGATGCGTTTGGAAACACCTGTTTCGTGACCTTCGGGAATAAGAACCATATATCTGCCGGCAAGAGATATTCTCGGTGAAACCCGTGCCCCTTTGCCCTTACGAGCATTTTTCACCACTTGAACAAGCATTTCTATACCGGGCTTCACATCTATTCCGTGAACATCGTCCAAGTAGAGAAAACCATTGCGTCCGTCTCCGAGATTTAAGAAAGCTGAGTGCATTCCCGGCAGCACACTGTCAACCCGCGCTTTGTAAATTTCTCCTGTGCGCTGGTGTTCAAGCATCCTCTCAACAAAGAAGTCGTAAAGTTTGCCTCTTTCATCTAATATCGCTATCCTTATTTCTTCCGGATCTATAAGGTTAGCTACTATCTTTTTAGTCCAGATATCTGCCATGCCATTACCTCCCATATCAAATGAGCGGAAGCACTGTTCCGGAAGAATGTTCCCATGTGCCGATAGACTCTCTCACAAGTCTGAGTTCGGCCCAGCCGGAGCATATGTCGTTTTC
>CAZFWP010000065.1:0-11219 GCA_964522805.1 uncultured Synergistaceae bacterium
AGCCTTAAGCAGAGATATGAATCCTCAAACGACCATCAGCTTCTGCCAAGAACGGCAGTCAGAGTCTCATATAGATATCGAGCTGTGTCACTCTTTTATGGGGCAGATAGTATTCGTTTTTTAGTCCAGTTATGGCTAATAAGCGTCGGCTGAAATATGAAAAAGAGCTTACCGGTTACAGTCGGTTTTATGGTGAAAAAAGAGCCCCATTATAGCCCTCGTTTGATAAGATTGGCGCGTAAATGCAGCACCGCAGCAATACTGAGCACCAGCATAATAGCCAACCCCGTACGGTAACCAACAGCGGAAAAATGTCCGTTTATGACTGGAAAGAGCCCCAGTAGGATGCCGATGAACCACTGAACTGCAAAAGAGAAGGCTTCAATGATAAAGTTTAGCAGGGCAAGTGCTCTGCCGACCTCGTGCGAGTCAAATATTTTGCTGGTAATTGAAAAAGCGATCATCTCCAGCGTGGCAAAGAGCATAAGCATGGCCCAGAAAGGGGCAGCGTATGAGTTATGCAGCAGCGTAATGACCAGCAGGCAAATGGTAAAACCTACGCCTGAACAGTAGTAGAAACGCTCCCAGCTCATCCAGCCTCTGCGAAGGAAGAGGTCAGCCCACACTCCGCTGAAGAGATATCCAGCCGCGGACGCCGCAGTGACTATGCACATCCAAAAACCAGTGGTCTCGATGCTGAATTTGGCAATGTCGCTGAACCAAGGCCCCATCCACAGAAAAACATAGGCGAGCATCAAGCTCTGAGTCGCCGTCGTAAGAGGGGCCACATAGATGAATCTTTTATCAGTGATAACCTTGAAGGTGGCTCCCAATGTTTTTATGAAAGATGCTCCATCGGAATGTGTTGAAGTCGAGCATGATGGGACAAAGAGCCAAATAAGCAAAACGTTAAGAAAAGCCAGCGCACCAAAACCCACATATAGCATTCTCCAAGAGATTATGTCGAGAGCAAACGCTATGGGCTTAGTTGCGAACATCAGCCCCAAACCGCCTACAAGGCATTGTAAGCTGAATACAAATGCCAGACGTTCTTTAGCTACCCATTCCGTGTAGGCTTTGAATGCCGTAATCATCGAGCCTGAGAAGCCAACGCCAATCATGATCCTGGCGATGACAAGCACCCAATATGAATGGGCAAGCCCGAAGAGGATTGTTCCTGCCCCAGCCAGTACCAGCATGGGCATATGTGTTTTTTTAGCTCCGAATTTGTCCAGAAAAATTCCCAGTGGAATTTGAGCTGATGCGTGAGTGATGAGAAATAGAGAGGACATAAAGCCAAGATTAGCCGGTGAAAGCGAAAACTCTTTGATCAGTACCGGCGCCAAAATAGAGTTTGCGCTGCCGATCATCAGTGAGAGAAAGTGCGCCAGTCCTAAAGGGATACACATTTTTATAAAGAATGGCGTCAGTAATGAATTTTCACGTTCTGGCACGGTCTCATCCGCTTTCATCAAAATTATCTTTTGCATAGGAATCATATCATGATTATTACAAAATAATATATCAATATTTTAAAAAAGACATAGTTTGAAAATGCGTCTATAATTTGTTACAACAGGCTCCGAGATAAAGGGCTAAAGTCTATTTTTATGTTTTTTGGGGGGAGACTCTATTGGAAGAAAATAAGATATCGCTCCTTCGTCAGCGGGAGATAGAGATGAGGATCGTGGCACCGTTGTTGAGAGCCTTTGCGGCCGAGTTTGGGGAAGAGAGAACCAGCGAAATAGCACGCCGTGTCATTATGGAGTCGGCAGCAGCCAGCGGAGCTGAGATTGCTGATTTATGCGGCAAGGGGCTGGAGTCGTTTAGAAAAAACTGCCTGCCCAAGTTTGAAGAGGGCGGTGCTCTTGAGGTAAATATTATCGAAGATACTGATGAGACATTGCGTTTTGACGTTACTCGCTGCAAGTTCGCCGAGCTGTATGAAGAACTGGGCTGCCGCGATATCGGCGAACTGTTTTCTTGCGACAGGGATTTTTCTTTTGCAAGGGGTTTTGACAATGAGATAGAATTCACGCGGACAAAAACTTTAATGTCCCATGGCAGCTGCTGTGATTTTTGTTACCGGAAACACGGCAAATGCTAGAGGATAAACTGGCACTCCTTAAGGAATACATAGCTCCGTTAAGACGCGCGGCTGTAGCTTTTTCGGGAGGCACCGACAGTGCCTTGTTGGCTTTTGTCACCAAAGAGGTTCTTCAAGAGAACGCCTTCGCCATAACTATCTGGTCGCCGCTTTTGTCTGCTAAGGATAAGACAGATATTTTCGATTTTACGGAGACTCATGGCATCGCGCTTATTAGGGTGGATTTTGACGAAACAAGGGACGCTGATTTTTGTATGAACACTCCTGAGCGTTGTTATTTCTGCAAAGCCTCGCGCATTAAGGCCATTGAAGATCGCGCCCGTACTTGGGATATTCCTTGGATTTTGGACGGCTCAAACGTGGACGACTTGGGCGATTTTCGCCCTGGAATGAGAGCTTTGAAAGAATCTGCCTGTGTAAAAAGCCCGTTACTTGAGTGCGGTTTTTCCAAGGCGGAGATACGCGAGGCTTCAAGACTTTACGGCCTAACTTCCGCTGATAAGCCCGCTGCTGCGTGTCTAGCTTCGCGCGTCCCCACAGGCACGAAGATTGATGCCGATATTGTCAGCGTTATTGAGAGGGGAGAGGATATTCTTAGAGAGTATCTGCCGGATAATACGCAGCTTCGTCTGCGCTATGACGGACACTGCGGCAAAATAGAGACAGAGCTGAAGGCTGTTTCGCTTATTCAAGCAAGAATAGAAGAGATCACCGCCAAGCTAAAAAACATCGGTGTTGATACAGTCTCGGTCGATGAAGACGGCTATAAGACAGGGAAGGTTACGAAGAAGATTTAGACCTCACGGCAAAATGGAATTGGAGCGGTTCTCTTGGCTTATTTATGGATATTTTCGATAATTTTTGTGGGAGCTTCCACTTTTATGGGTTTTTATTTGGGGTTTCCCCTCACCGCTGTTCTTTTTATGTTTTCCGTTTATGTTACCATACACGGAAGGGGTAAAGGCGAACTTGTCGGTTATTATATGGAGGGCTTTTCCAAGGCGTTAATTGTTGCACGTATGCTGATATTAATTGGCATTAATACTTCTTTATGGCTTTCTTCCGGGTGTATCGCGGGAATAATTCATTATGGGGCGCAGTTTATTTTGCCAAATTTCTTCCTGCCGATATGCTTTTTACTTTGCGCCGGACTTTCTTTTATGTTGGGCAGCGCTTTTGCGACAACTGCGACAATGGGAATCATCACCTACATTATCGGCTGCGCCGGCGGTGTGCCGCCTGCTATGACAGCAGGCGCGATTATTTCCGGGGTGTTTGTCGGCGACAGATGTTCTTTTGTGGCCTCCTCGCTTATTTTGCTGAGTTCGCTAAATGATGTGCCTCACAGAAGGGCTTTTGAGATTGCCGTTAAAACAAGTACTATCCCCATGGTTATCTCCGTTCTCGGCTACGCGCTCCTTTCACACTTCTGCCCTTTGGATATTTCCGCGTTATCACGCCTCGGGGTTTTGGATAAAACTTTTAGGATTGCACCGATTGTCCTTTTGCCCGCCCTTTTTCTCCTGTTCTCATGTCTATTGAAATTGCGCACGGTTGTAACTCTGTGCGCGAGTATCACGGCGGCTGTTTTCCTAGCGCTTTTTTATCAAGGCACGCCGCTATACACTCTGTTGCTTTCGATGCTTAAAGGATTCAGACTGCCGCCGACCCACGAACTCTATAGCGTTGTCCGTGGCGGCGGCGCACTGCCAATGTTGTCCGCGATATATATTTTAATAATTTCCTGTTCTTTAGCATCGCTGATAGAGAAAGGCGGTGTTTTGAGCCTTCGTTTCAGAGCACTTTTACGCACTTCAAAGAGAAGGAACTCTCTGTATTTAAAGTCTGTTATCATTGGAACAGCAGCAGCAGCCATCGGCTGTAATCAAACTGTATCTATTGTAACGACAAGCACTCTGATGGATGCGCCCTATAAGAGAGCAAAGGTCAACAATGAAGAAAAGCTGCGGGATATCAGCTTTGCCTCGGTGATGATGAGCGTTGTCGTGCCTTGGACTTTGGCTGTGTCTGTGCCGCTTTCAATGCTCTCTTTTAAAGGACTTTCTTACATGCCGTTTATGTTCTTTATTATTTCCGGGCCAATTTACAATTTTTTGTGGAGCTTTTCCAAGGCTGCTAATAGGAAAAGAGTTTCAATGAGAAGAGTACAATAGCACCATACACAGAGTTGTTCCTCACAGTGAATTAATCTATTTGACGGAGCTTTAAATATGCTGCATATAATATTAGAATGGAGGGTTTTCTTTTGCTTATAAGCCGCAGCGGCAAGTTTTTCAAAGCGCTTTTCCCAAGCGTCAGCAGGTCCGGTGCGGCGTTAAACATAAGTTCGCTCAGCCGCCGGAATATGCCATATTTTGCCGCATGGATAGCGTTGTTCACCTGGATGTACTGTTGTTTTTTACCTGGCGGAATTCATCTTTATCTTCAGGAAATGCCAATGGACACAACAAGCCTCTTGGCTGTGGCTGTGTGGCTGATTATCTGCCCTTTAGCGGTTTTTCTTGCAAACGGTACGGATTATGTGCCAAAGACAATATTCAGCAGCACATTTCTTCTGCTATCATTTTTTATCAGAGCCTTCTTTGATGTTGATGGTTTTGCATCGATTATGGCAATTCTTGAAGCGGCGGCTTTCGCCCACGTCTTTGTCTCCTGCGGCTATGGCTTTTTTATGGTGCTAAATAATACGGAGAAGTTTTACGCGATGATTTTGGCGATAGCCTTGCCGCAGAGTGTTTTATTTTTGCATTCTCATCTGACTTTTTTTGCAGAGTGTCCACAGATGCAGACGATAATTTCTATCTGCTGTATGTCAGTTATTTTTATTTGCGCTCTGGATTTTTTAAAAAATGGAAAGAGCCTCCCGCTCATACCTAAAGGAAAGTTCCCGGCTAAGGCTTATTCTTTGATGCCTGTACTTTTTATTGTCTTCACCCTGTGCGATGTGTTGGCGCCTTTTGCCGTTCAAAAGATGGAAGAAACTGTATCCCAACCCCTTGAAAGCTACTTTTATATCGGCGTTATTCTGGGAATTATCTTGATTATTTATTTGCAGAAATACCTCGCACTAAACATTGCTTCAATGCTGAACACCGCTTTCGCACTGCTTGCTTTGGGATTTGCCTCCACTTTGACTGCGGAGAGATACCCTTTCTTAGCAGTTCACAGCGCCGCTTTTTTTGGTGTATCTTACTCGCTGGCAATGGTTAATATCTACTATCTGGCGGGACTAATGTCCAAAAAGTTGAACAGTCTGCTTTTTTACCGCATCGGGATTTTTTCCTCTACACTCTGTTATTTGTGCGGCTTCTGGTTGGTGCACTCTTTGGAAAATAACCCCTTGACAGCAGAATTTTTCAGTTTAACATGTTTGGTTCTTTTTTTTATGTTCTCTCCTGTTATTGTCAAAATGCTTCGCGAGGGAGAATGGACCGATGATACGTACAGAAATGATGTCACTTACGAGAGCAGGTTAAGACAACGTCTTATCGAGCTGAATATTTCACCAAGGGAACAAATACTCTGTGAGTTACTGCTACAAGGCTGCACTCTGAGACAGTGCGCTTTAATAATGGAGGTAGCCTACCCTACAGCCAATACATACTGCACATCACTTTACCGAAAACTTCATATTAACAGCAGAGCGGAATTGCTGATTCTCTTCTCCGACTGCAAATAAGCTGTCAAATAGCGAGCCGGCATAGCTCTCATTAATTTTAGTGAGAGCTATGCCGGCAATTTCATCCAAATTAATTAATAGCATTTTTAAAAAAATATCATTAGAGTAACTTTAATGGAGCAGGCAATTTATTAAAGAGGGTGTGATCTTGAGTATTTTTTCTAAATTAAAAAAACAGTTTTGCAAGCCAGGAGGAAAATCCGGTACAGTGAGATTTGAGGCAGAAGAAATGATGCAAAAGCTTGCCTCCTTGACACCAAGAGAGTACGAGGCCTATCTAATTTTGATTGAGGGACATCCGCTTAAGGAATCGGCCGCAGCAATGGGAGTTAAGTACCCAACAATGAATACCTACTCCACCTCCATATACAGGAAGCTGGGTGTCAGAAGCCGCTCTGAGCTGATCGTCAAGTATCGCAGTTTAACCACAGAAGAATAGGAGAATGATAATGTTAAACAGAAAAATTGCTGTATTCACTCTTTTTACGCTGATTTTATCTGCATGGAGCCTATCCTTGCCGTCTGCTGCGGACGCAGCAAAAGTTGAGTTAGGATCGCTGCTTTCATCAGCCTATGTGAAGATTATTAAAAGCGGTAAATACACGATACGCTACAAAGCCGTTATGGTTGATGACGGAGAAAAAACTGAGGCTGATTTAACTGTAGCAACTAACGGCAAATCGACTTCTGTTAAAACATCTTTTGAGGGAATCACCATGCGCACTTTGAAAACAGCCACAAAAATCTACAATATCAACGACAAATCAAAGACATACATGGTTATGAATATGCCTATGGCGGCTGCTTCCCCCTTTAATAGAGCCGAAAAGATGGAGTTTGTTGGATCAGGCACAGCTGAGCTTGATGGAGTGAAGATGGATTATGAGGAGTACCGTTTTTCCGACTCCAAGATGCGTTTTTATTTTAAGCAGAAAAAGCTTTATGCCATGCAGGTGAGGGAGAAAGGGGCGGAAACTGTCATGAAGATTCTTGAGCTTTCCGATAAGGTAGATGCTGCCCTTTTGACAATACCGTCTAACTACCGCGAAGGAATTGTCGCACCAGGAATGGGAGATTCGGAAGACGAGTAAAATCCGTTAAAAATATAGATTCTGCAAAGTGATGTGCAAAGTTTGTGGCAACGAAAATCAGCGTGTTTTCACTGTTAAATTAAATACTACGGCCAATATTGCTTAACCGCGGCCGAGAGCAGTTGGCGCTTATGAAGGGACATCAACGGAGGGATTGGAGATGCTTAAGTCATTTACCAGAAATCATGAAGATAACAGCACGGAGGCCGGTTTTCAGTTTACTTTTTATTGCGATATATGCAGCAACGGCCACAGAAGTGCCTTTATTGAGTCAAAATCTCACAAAAAAAACGCCGCGATTAGGGGCTTTGGTCAGGGAGTTATGGCTTTAACAAACCTCTTCGGTGACAAGCTCAATGACATCGGGCTATCCGTGGGCAGAGGTGCAGACATTATTTCAGAACGCTTTAACGGCATGACAGCAGAGTGGCAAAAGGAACATGAAGCCGCCTTTGAAGCTGCCCAAAGAGAGGCAGTTGCGCATTTTCACCGCTGTGAAGGCTGCCGCAGATGGGTCTGCGATGCTGATTTTAATGAAGTGGAGGGGCTGTGCGTCGAATGCTCTCCCAGGGAAAATGTCGCCGTCACAATGGCAAAAGCGCAGGCAATGCAGCGCAACCTTGATGAAGCAGCCAATGAACAGACTGTGTGGAGCGGAAAGTTGGAAAGCAAAACCACAACTTGCCCCTCATGCTGCAAACCTTGCGGCAGCGGTAAGTTTTGCAGCAACTGCGGCGCCGCTTTAGCCGCCGGAAAATGTCCCGCTTGTAAGGCAGACCTTCCCGACGGTTCGCGTTTCTGTCCGGAATGCGGTCATAAAATTTAACCACCGGTGCTATCAAAAAGGGGCGGGGAGATCCTCCCCGCCCCTTTGGCTGTGTTTATATGATCCGATCCTCTGTTACATGCCCACAGAGATGAAGAGTGTCTGTCCATCTCTTGAAACTAGCAGTCCCAGAGCCTTGTTTTTGCTCACCATAACTTTGTTCCAGTCAGAAACTGTCTCCATTTTGACTTTGTTGACTTCGAGAATAACGTCTCCCTGCCTAAGACTGAGCCGAGATCCCTGAGAACCGGGCTGCACCTTGACAACAACCAAGCCGCCGCTCTCTTTTAGTTTGTAGCGTGAGCGAAGATCCGAGTTGTTTTCCGCTACGGTGATTCCTATTTGAGTGGCTGTTTTTGCCATCTCCTGCTTGGGAGAGCTGGTTTTTTCAGACTTAAGGACGCCTTTGCCTCCGTCAATGTCTCCGAGTACAACTTCTACGGTCTTTTTTCCGCCGTCACGGTAAATTTCAAAAGCTACTTTCTCTCCGGCTAGTTTGTTGCGGACAAAGAATACCACATCCTGGCTGTTCTTAACCGCCTTGCCTCCTATTGAAACGATAACGTCGCCTCGCTCCAGACCGTATTTGTGCGCCGGAGAATTTTTCTGCACATCTGCTACGATAGAGCCCTCTTTCACCGGTATTTTGTATGCCTCTATAAGAGAAGCCGTCAAAGGCTGCACGGTAACACCAAGCCAGCCTCGGCGTACCTCACCGTGGTTAATAAGGTCATCCATAATTTGTTTTGCCATGTTTACCGGGATAGCAAAGCCAATGCCCTGAGCATAGGGAACTATAGCTGTATTTATACCGACCACTTTGCCGTTAAGGTCGATCAGAGGACCGCCGCTGTTACCGGGGTTGATCGCAGCATCTGTTTGCATAAATCCTTGAAAGTTGACGCCTGGAGCCTGGAGTGTTCTGTTTTTAGCCGAAACAACACCAGCGGTAACAGAGTTTTCAAATCCCAGCGGGTTACCGATCGCCACAACCCACTCCCCTACTTCTGTGACATCTGAATCTCCAAGGGGAAGTATCGGCAGGTCTGAGGCTTTTATTTTTATTACAGCAAGGTCAAACGTAGGGTCTTGACCGACTTTTTTCGCATCAAATGTCCTGCCGTCAAGCAGTGTGACTTTTATCTTATCCGCACCGTCTACAACGTGGTTGTTGGTAAGTATATACCCCTCTTTGCTGACAATGAAGCCCGATCCTTTACCCCGGCTTGGGACCACTCTCTCTTGATTGCCGCCGAAAAACTCCTGTCCGAAAAACTCTTCAAAGAAGGGATCTCCCCTGAATGGATTAGGCATCACACTCTGCTTCACCATCGTCTCCGTATCAATGTTCACTACCGCAGGAGAACTGTTTTTTACGATTTTCACGATTGGATTACCGGTATACACATCTTGCGCGTAAGCACTGGATACAGATGACACAGCCGCAGACGGCTCTGTATGGGAATTTGACATAGATACCGCTTGGTGCGTGGCAAAATAAGAGCCAAACGCTCCGCCTGCGAAAAGTATCAGCGCCGCAGCTCCGGCCGCTGCCATTTTTTTGACCGTAGTCAGGATTTTTTCTCTCTCCATCGAAGCACCCCCATAAAATCATTAGCATTTAATGTGCAATTTTGTATTTATGAATATTATATACTTTTTGGTCAGAATACATCAAGAATTTTACCTAAGTCAACGTCAGTAAAAGAGACATCGCAGCCTAGGCGGTTATATAATCTGTGAACAGCTCTTTAAGCTTGTTTTTATTCGGTATCCAGGATGGTGCTTAAAGAGGCCTTTTGTACGTATGAAATAGCCATGAACAGCCAAGGGCAATAGCCGCAACCGATAATATGTGCCCTGAAAAAAAGGCATGCCCTGGTAAAAGTTCTCTCAGAGAGTCAAATATAAAACGATAGAGACCAAAAAGGAGGATAAAAACAGGGAAAAGGATCGCACCATGTTTTCTATGCCTTGTGTTATTGCGAAAAAACTTTTCAATACACAGAAGAATTATCATAATAAGCAAAGCAGCTGCCGCTTCGGAAAGCTGCGAGGGATAGCGGTAAAATCCTTGGGGGTCAGCAGGAAAATGTGCCCCCCACCATGGACGAACAGGAGCGAACACACCGGTTCCAAGACAACAGCCTTCTAGAAAACAGCCGTTGCGGCCAATGGCAATCATCGCCGCAGCAGGAACGGCAGCAGAATCCGCAAAGGAGAAAAGCGGCATTCCCAGACGCCGCAAACGGTATATCCCTGCAAGTCCGCCGCATAGCATTCCGGGCCCGGAGGATAATCCGCCGCCGAGAAGTTCTCCTGCGCCAGCGGAGCCCGAAAAAACGAATGGCAGTTTTTCAAGTGCATTGCCGATTATTGCGCCAATTATCGCCGCACAGTAGACCCACAGTATCACAGAGGAAACTTTGTCGTAGTCCATAAAGTAATTTTTCACCGCACGGTGCCTTGTCCAAAAGACAAAGAGCAGTAAGGCAAAAGCCCACAGCAAATAATAGCTGCGGGCTTCGATAAACCAAAATTTGAAAATCAGCGGATACATGCCACCCTATACTAGCGCGAGCGGGGACGCCTTCTGCGCCCTGAGCCGGACGGGGAAGAAGAAGCTTTCGGACAGACAAGCACACGCCTTGTGGGCTCTTCGCCTATTGAGCGTGTCTCCACATCGCTGTTTTCTCTAAGAGCAATGTGAACAATGCGCCGTTCCCAGCTTGACATTGGTTCAAGGCTTACAGGTGTTCCCTTACGGAGAGCCTCTCTGGCGACAGAGCCGGCAAGACGAGAAAGAGCCTGCTCCCTGCGTCCGCGGTAGCCTCCGCAGTCAAAACGAACACGCCTTGTTGACATGTCATCATGACAAACAAGGTTAGTTATATATTCAAGGGCTTTCAATGTTTCGCCATACCTGCCGATAACAACACCCGCGTCTTCTCCGACAAGGTTAATCATACCGTCGTCAGTAAGCTCCGGTATCAGATCCAAATCCATTCTGTCGAGTATTTCATTGACAAAATGGCATGACCTTATGTAAGAAACGGGGGCAAAGGGGCGTATTTCAATTTTGTAGGTGCTTTTGAGCAGTCCGAATAATTTTTTATCTTCGGAGACTATTGTAGCTTCAATGTCATCTGCCTTGATACCCCACATTTCAGCGCCCTTTTCTTTTGCATCATCCACAGAGGAGCATTCTATGACTGCAGTTTCGATTTGCGGAAGCGGAGATTGTTCTTCTCTTTCAGTTACCATCTCTACTTTTTCCCTTCGTCATCATCGTCATCGTCATCATCATCTTCATATTCGTCTTCGTCCGCAACCGGTTTGTTCTTATGAAGGTTCGGCTTTATTTTCAATTCTTCTTTGGTTTTCTTCATCACAAAATACTGCTGTACAACTCCCATAAGTGAGGAGAGTCCCCAGTAAAGCATTACGCCGCCTGGCATCGAAAGACAGATAAAACCCATGAAGAAAGGCATTATC
>CAZFWP010000066.1:0-11107 GCA_964522805.1 uncultured Synergistaceae bacterium
CATGAAGAAAGGCATTATCGTATTCATCATTTCCAACTGCGGGTTACTGTTGCCGGAGAGTTTCTGCTGAGCCCATGTGAGGAAAGAAATCGCGATGAGCAGCAGTAAGTTACCTCCATAGAGCCCAATGTTGGACAAACCGCCTGGGTTGCTCATAATACCGGTCAGCACCGCCATAATACCGTATGTTCCGGTTGTCGGGTCTACAGGCACGCCGACAGCTTGAGCCAGTCCCGCTGTTGTGGAAGAACCAAGCAGTACTCCAAAGAATGATGTGTCGGCAAAATCATATGTGCGAAGAACGTTGAAGAGCAAGATCAATATTGGGAGCTGCACAAGAAGCGGCAGGCATCCTGCTGCCGGGTTTACTTTATTTTCTTTGTAGAGACGCATGGTCTCCTGATTCATTTTTTCCTTGTCGTTGCCGTATTTCTCTTGAATTACCTTCAATCGCGGCTGTATCTTCTGCATTTGCTGCATACTGACCATCTGTTTCTGGTTTAAGGGGTAGAGTGCTAGCCTGATTAAAATCGTAAGAAGTACAATCGCAAGGCCAAAAGAATTTGTAATGCCATAAAGAAATTCGAGGACCGCAAGAAGTAGCCCGCTTGCTCCGTTCCAAATTGAGCTCAATGCTTCCACCTAACCTTTCGGGGTTCTTTTGAAAAACTTACCTATCCAAATCCGTATTCCGACCTCTTCCGATTCAGGCACAGGATCATAACCGCCTGGATTCCACGGACCGCAACGGCATATTCTTGATATGCCAAGCATCACTCCGTACACAACACCGTAGCGGTTAATCGATTCTGCCGCATACTCGGAACAAGTTGGGTAAAACCTGCACTTGCCTCCTCCGAGAAGGGGGGAAATTGCACTTTGGTAAAACCTGATAAGAAATACCGCGATTGCGGAAACCGGCTTCATCGTTCTTTCTTCGTGTCAACTTCCCAGTCGGGACCGGGCCAGTCCTCTTTCATAAGCCCTCTCCTCTTTAGCGCCCGTCCCATGTCGAGGTAGATATCTCCCGCAGAAAGTGAGAGTGCGTTTTCACGCAGGGAAGCTACTATCCAAACACCGTCTCTAACCCATGGCAGAAGCCTTCGGAATGACTCTCTGAGCATTCTGCGCCCCCGTGTTCTTTTTGCCGCCATTGCCATTTTCTTCCCTACTGTAACACCTACCATAGTAGGGTCGGACGGCCTTTCGACAAAGAACAACCGCACCAGCTCGCCTGTTTCACGACGTCCGGTGCGGAATACAAGGTCAAACTGCCATCCGCGTCTAAGTCTGACTGCGGACGAGAAGCCAAAATCCACGGCTGTTTAGACGGCGAGACGTGCTCTACCCTTGCGGCGACGATTCCTTAGAACACGGCGTCCACTCGGGGAGGCAGAACGTACAAGAAAACCCATTGACCGCTTGCGTCTGGTATTATGCGGCTGATATGTTCGTTTCACAGACTACACCTCCTGTGGTAATTTTCATCATCAATAATTCCCTATTTAACAACCTAAATAATATAGCATACACTTAGCCCATCGGCAAGACAATTATATCAGTTCCATGAAATGTTGAGGATTATTTTATACAATAATTACGGAAAATACAAACAGGTATTGCGGAATCTACCATATATGTGCTAAGATGTTCGCTGTCTTTTGTGAAGGAGGTGACGGCATTGCCAAACAAGAAGTCAGCGAAAAAACGAGTTCTGGTCACTGAAAGAAACCGCATTTATAACCGCTTTTGGAAAACCCGCTGCAAAAACGCAGTAAAGAAATTGATGGAAGCGGTAGCACAGAAGGATCCCGAGCTTGCAGCTAAGAGGCTGAACGAGGCTCAGGGTGTACTGGATAAGGCGGTAATAAAGGGCGTCGTCCACCGTAATACCGCAGCACGCCGCAAGTCAGGCATGGCTGCTCAGGTTAAGAGTCTTTCTGCATAACTCGACCGGATTTAATTTACATTTAACAGCGAAGCTTTCGCTTCGCTGTTTTGTGGTGTTATCAGGATTTCATTAAACAAAACGGCATGGGAACAGAAACGCTGCTGTTCACACGCCGTTTTGTTTTACTTTTTACGATTCCGGTGTTTTATCCTTCCTGGATATTTGCACTTTCCGCACTTAATATGTTATGCGTTTATTTGCTGCCGCTCAAAAGAGATATTATCAAAGTTTCCAGCCCGTTCCATCCGGCACTTGTACCACTCTTTTCATCTATATTCAGCCTAATCAGCCCCGTCACAAAGGTAGAAAGGGCTTTTGTTCCATAGCGCTTCGCAGCGCCGCAAGCCATTTTCCATGCGTAGTCTCTAGCGCCAAGGGCGTTTGCGAACAAAGCGCCGCAGCGGGAATTCTCCGATGCGTACCAGGCCAAGCGCATTCTGTTGTGCAAAGCGGATATCAACGGAATCAGCTCGCCGTTTTTTGATATCGCATATAGGCTTTTTAATACCACGGTGCTCTCTTTGAGGCAAAGGCCATCCAGCAAACGCAATAAATTGCGGCTGCCGTCATCCAGACACATGGCGTCAACATCCGCAGCGGTTACCACGCTGTTTTTTTTCATCATCGAAAGGCTGAAAAGCTGTCCGCGGATCTCTTCGGGGTCATCAAGCAGCTCCACAATCAGAGCTACTCCATCTTTGTCGATATTAACATGCATTTTCTGTGCAAGAGACGAGACCCACAGCTGACGTTCGCGCGCCCAACGGGGGTATTCTTCAGGTTTGAGGATTCGGCATTTTTTCTGTATCTCTTTGGGAATAAGCTTAGAGGGATCGGCGTCATAGACCAGAACAATAATCACCGGCGACTCAGGCTCTACCATGGAAGTCAGCCCTTCAGGCAAAGGACCAAGCTGTGCAGCGGCATCTACAACTATGAGTCGGTTCTCGTCAAATAGCCCTCCGGACATATTATCGGAGAGGAGAGAGCACCACTCTCCCCCCTCCTGTCTTCCTGATAGGATGTATCCTTTTTTTTCAAGCTCACAGACCGTCTCCTCCAGAAGGCGCCGCTGGCCCGTGCCGGAGGCGACTATCAGGCGGAGAGACGGCATCAGCCCTTCACCACTATGTTTACCAGTCTTCCCGGTACAGCAACTATTTTTATTACTTCTTTGCCATCAAGGCGTTTCTTCGTCTCTTCTTTTGCCATTATTTCTGCTTCAAGCTGTTCTTTTGAGAGGCCAGGTGAGACATCAAACTGCTCGCGCACTTTGCCGTTGATCTGCAGCACGATGGTCACAGAATCTTCCACAAGAGCGTTTTTGTCCACTTCAAACCACTTCTCAACAGAGAGGAATGTCTCATTGCCAATCATGTGCCAAAGCTCTTCCGTTAGGTGGGGAGCGAAAGGAGAAAGGCAGCAGAGAAGTGTTTCCGTTCCTTCTCTCATGATGGCGGCTCCCTGTGCGTCTTTGGCCTTAAAGGAAGCCAGCGCGTTAGTCAGCTCCATGAGTCTGGCGACAGCGGTGTTAAACTGCCGTTCGTCGCGGATGTCTTTGGTGACTCTCTCCAAGGTGCTGTGGATAATGCGTTTGGTGTCCCGCGCGCTGCTCTCGGTAATTTCTGACATGGGAACTGCAGACTTTGACGCGTTTTTAAGCGTATCAATATTGGATTCTACCAGCCTATGCACCCTGCTGAGAAAGCGATAGGCACCTTCGACACCGCGTTCCGACCAGTCAAGGTCTTTTTCAGGAGGAGCTGCGAATAGGATAAAGAGCCTGGCTGTATCTGCTCCATATTTTTTGATAATTTCATCGGGGTCAACAACATTGCCGATTGATTTAGACATTTTAGCCCCGTCCTTGATGACCATGCCCTGTGTCAGGAGGCGCTGGAACGGCTCTCTCATGTCTTTGGGCAGCAGCCCCAAGTCAGCGCACACTTTTGTGAAGAAGCGCGCATATATAAGGTGCAGACAAGCGTGTTCAATACCGCCTATGTACTGGTCAACGGTCATCCAGTAAGAGGCATCATCTTTGTTGAAGGGCAGGTCTTCGCTCCAAGGTGAAGTGTAGCGGCTGAAATACCATGACGAACAGAAGAATGTATCAATAGTGTCTGTCTCGCGCTTAGCAGGTCTTCCGCATACTGGGCAAGTAGTGTTCACCCAGTCTTCTCTTGTAACAAGCGGATTGCCTCCATTTTCAGGCATCTCGATATCAAGAGGCAGTTTCACCGGAAGCTGGTCTTCGGGAACAGGGACAATTCCGCAATGTTCGCAGTACACCATGGGAATCGGTGTTCCCCAGTAACGCTGACGCGATATAAGCCAGTCACGAAGACGGAACTGGACTTCTTTCTTGCCGAGCTCGTGGTTTTCAAACCAGTCACCAATCTTCTGTATTGCTTCTGACGTCGCCAGACCGTCAAATTCTCCCGAGTTGCAGGCAATACCGTCTGCTTCCACAGAAGCAGGCATTGTATCTCCGTCAGGAGCGGCACCGTCCGCAGGGCGAACCACGGTAATTACCGGTATGCTGTACTTGCGGGCGAAGTCAAAGTCACGCTGGTCATGAGCGGGCACACCCATAATAGCGCCGGTACCGTAGTCAGTGAGAATGTAGTCGGCTATCCAAATCGGCACTTTTTTGCCGTTAATGGGGTTTATCGCGAAGAAACCGGTATTGATACCCTCTTTTTCTACACCAACGGCTGTGCGCTCTATAGCGCTGCGGGAGGCCATTTTTTTCGCAAAAGCGCGAAGTTCATCGGCTTTTTCTCCGCCGATACGAGAGGCGAACTCTTCCACAAAGGGATGTTCCGCCGCCATTGCAACAAAAGTTACACCGAAAATTGTATCTATTCTGGTGGTAAAGGCTTCAATATTTAAATCCGTATCAGCAATGCCCATTTTAAAATGAACACCCTCCGAACGGCCTATCCAGTTGCGCTGCATTGTCACGACACGGTCGGGCCAGCCTTTAAGGTCGTCAAGGCAATCAACAAGCTCCTGCGCATAGTCTGTTATTCTGATGAACCACTGGTCAAGCCCGCGCTTTGTCACAGCCGTTCCGCAGCGCCAGCAGACACCGTCATCAACAACCTGCTCATTAGCAAGGACTGTTTTGCAGCTCTCACACCAGTTCACCGGTGCATGTTTGCGGTAGACGAGTCCTTTTTTGTAGAACTGCAGGAAGAGCCACTGGTTCCACCTGTAGTACTCCTCGCTGCATGTAACCACGCGCCTGCGCCAGTCGTAACTGTAGCCGACTCTTTTCAGCTGGTTGGTCATGTATTCTATGTTGTCCCATGTCCACTCCGCCGGTGGGAGTTTCTTTTTAATCGCCGCATTTTCAGCCGGCATTCCAAAAGCATCAAATCCCATCGGATAGAGAACGTTTAAACCCTGCATTCTTAAAAAACGCGCAAGAAGATCTCCTATAGAATAGTTGCGCAGATGCCCCATGTGAAGGGCCCCGCTGGGATAGGGAAACATTTCAAGGCAGTAAAATTTTTCTTTCGCAGAATCGGCTTCCACTTCAAAGATTTTGGAATCAGCCCACTCTTTCTGCCATTTCGGTTCAATATCGGCAAAATTATACGGCATTTATATATCGCTCCTTCTTATGTGAAGAATTATTCATCAACAATCGGGTTATTATATACCGTTAAACAAATAGAGGGCAAGCCGATAGTTCGAGGCCTGCCCATCTTTTTTACGGAAATCGCCAAATGCCGATAAAAAATTTATCGCTGGTGTAAAATTTTAGTCCGCCAGGTTTACAAGTCTGGCTTTAACATCTTCAATGGAGTTGAGTTTCGTCTCCAGAGCTTTTGACGTATCATCATCACAGCAGAGCTGGAGAATTAGCAGTCCTTGGGGCGAACATGCGTTATCAGCCGGTTGATCGTGAAGTCCAAGTCTGGTGCGAATGGAACAGCCGAAATCTGTCAGTACTTTCTGAACCTCAATCGCGGTTTTCTCTCTCTGTCCAAGACGTACGGCCATAATCTGCAAGCAGTTCATAACATCTCTCCTCTCTTATTATAGAAGCTATTTCTTAATAACAACTTACATTAGTATGAGTCAGTCTGGTTAAAAATCAAGCGATAAAATACTTTAACTGAAAATATATTTTTCATTTGCCCTCTACTGCATGTCAAGAAGCACAAAAGAGATCCACAACTCAAAGGCGTCTTTAAAATTCCATGGGTCTTTACCGGTTAGTGTACGAATCTTTTTGAGGCGATACTGCAAACTGTTTCTGTGCATAGACATTTTCTCGGCTGCCTCTCCGCTGGCAAAGGGGGATTCGCACCAGGTGAGAAAGGTCTCTTTTATATCTTCGTAATCTGTTCGGTCAGTCAGGTTTTTCAATGTTGACATCGCAAATTCTTCGCGCTGTGCGTGCGGGAGCAGATCCAGCAGTGTCTCAGCCGTAAATGAGCTCGCCGCTATAATCCCATGAGCTCCGAGTTGTCTCGCCAGGCGCAAAACATTTCTGGAAGAACGCAGCGAGCGTGCCAGACCTGCCAAATCTTCTGCGGCGAAACCAATAGCCACGTCAATGTTAATTCCTTTATCACTCAGGCTTTTTATTAACGACGATACCAGCGATTTTGATATTTCACTCACATCATCGGCAGAACCAGAGACACTCGGTGAAAATAGTATGGTTATTCTGTAATTCTCGTGAAAACAGATTACGTTACGCGGATTAGAAAATGAGCTGCGCACCTCACCCTGCAGTATTCTAAAAGCCGCCTCGCTGGAATGTATGTCCCAACGTTTCATTTCTATGATGAGGGCTATTTTGCACCACGAAAGGTCATAGCCCAGTTCTTTGCCCTGCATTAATATCAGTTCGTTATTCCTGTTTCTTACGTCAAAAGATGCCACGTTTTTAATGAAATCACGCAGCTCCCGCTCCTTAAGCATACTAGACTCCAGATACGCCTGTTCGCGTAGCATTATTTCTGCATGTTTCTGCACCAAACGTCCATATCTCGCCACATCCTCAGGAGCACCAGTTATAGAGATGGAACCCACAACATTGTTAAAAAGCTGTATCGGCAAAGTGTAGCCTGGATACACATTAAGAAGCGCACTGGCCTCTTTCTCCGTTGTTTCCATGGGAACATTCTCCTGCATAACTCTGATTGACGGCTCGTGGAATTCACCGAGACGGCTCTCATCGCTGCAGGCGATAATAAAGGCATTTTCATCAGTCACCAGCACGCCGCAGCCAATTATCTCCGCCGCGCTTTTCGCTATGTATTTTGCAAATCTCTTAAACAAGGCGCCACCCTCTCTTTATTCTACAGAATAATTCATAATCAATTATACAACATTTTTATATGCAAGAGAATAATGAATAAAGCATGATAGGCGTATACAATGAGAAGTGTAAGTTATATGTGAAAAATATTTTTAAGTTAATCCGCAACGGCAATGCCCAAAGCGGAATTTCAAAGAGGAGGAATGGGTAATGAGACTTGAGCTGCACAAAGTTCACATCACAGGACTCGCGTTCGCAGACACCACACATGTGTCCAGCGGAACTCTTTACGTCAACAAGAGTGAAGCAGAGGAACTTATCGCGGAGGACAGACGTTTCGCAAAAGTATCCCTCGACCTTACTTCACCCGGAGACAGTGTAAGAATCATCCCTGTCAAAGACGTAGTAGAGCCGCGCGTCAAAATCGGAAAGAACAACTACTTCCCCGGCTTCTGCGCACCTATGCAGAAAGCAGGCACAGGTGAGACCCTCGTGCTTGACGGCGCCGCTGTCGTAACATGCGGACCGATCGTCGCCTTCCAGGAAGGCTTTATTGACATGAGCGGACCCGCTGCCCCATATTCACCGTTCTCAGCAACACACAACGTCGTTCTCTCAGTAGAACCGGTGGATAACCTCGAAAAACATCAGTACGAAGCCGCTCTTCGTGAAGCAGGACTAAAACTCAGCGTCTATCTCGCTAAGTGCGCCGCCGAAACAGGAGCAAAGGCTGACGAAGTTAAGGTATTCGAAAAAGGCGACACCTTTGAAGAGAGCCAGAAGTACCCCGACCTTCCTAAAGTTATCTATGTCTGCATGAACATCACACAGGGTCTTCTCCATGACACATATGTGTACGCTAACGACCTCCGCCCCTCACTTCCGACACTTCTTCACCCGAACGAAGTTCTCGACGGAGCAATGGTTTCAGGAAACTGCGTTTCCGCATGCGACAAGAACACCACATGGCACCACGTGCACAACCCTATCGTACAGGCCCTCTATGCCCGTCACGGTAAAGAAATTAACTTCCTTGGCATGATCCCCACTCAGGAAAGCACAGTCCTCGCCGGAAAACTCCGCGCTGCGACAATGAACCTCTCAATCGCTCAGCAGCTTGGAGCAGATGGCGTCATCGTTTCCGAAGAAGGCTACGGCAACCCCGATACAGACCTCTGCCTCAACGCCAAGTACTTCGAAGACGCCGGCATCAAGTCAGTCGTTGTCTCTGACGAGTCATCAGGCACAGACGGAGCAAGCCAGAGCCTTGCAGACGCTACACCTGAGCTTACAGGCTTCATCTCAACAGGAAACGTCAACGAAATGATCGAAGTTCCCGCAATGGATAAAGTTATCGGATACAAAGAAGCTATTTCCCTCCTCTCAGGCGGAGCGGAAGAAAGCCTCCGTCCCGATGGCTCAATGTATGTAGAGCTTCAGTCAATCATCGCATCCACAGCAGAGATCGGCTTCAACAAACTCGGCTGTGAGTGGATATAGGAAGGGGCTGGCGACAATGACTTTCAAAATAGTCCATTACATCAACCAGTTTTACGCCGGTATCGGCGGAGAAGAGAAAGCTGACCACAAGCCCGAAGTGCGCGAAGGCATCGTCGGACCCGGCATGCAGCTTGCAAAACTTTTCGAAGGCACAGCTGAAGTAGTTGCTACAGTTATCTGCGGCGACGGCTTCTACGGCGAGCATACAGATGAAGCCCGTGCAGCATGCCTCGAAATGGTCAAAAAATACAACCCCGATCTTTTTGTGGCAGGTCCCGCATTCAACGCAGGACGCTACGGATTCGCATGCGGTGACATCGCAGCGACAGTCGGTGCGGAACTCAACATCCCGACAGTCACCGCTATGTACCCCGAGAACCCCGGAGTTGAACTCTATTCCAAGAAGACATTCATCGCTCTCGCAGACGACAGCGCTCGCGGCATGGGCAACGCTCTTACAAACATAGCCAACATCGGCACCAAGCTTCTTAAGAAGGAAGCAATGGGTCCGGCACGCCTCGAAGGCTACATCCACCGCGGCATGAGAAAGTCCTTCTTCCACGAGAAGAGCGGTGCAGAGCGCGCAGTCGAAATGCTTCTTAAGAAGCTTAACGGCGAAGAGTTCCGCACAGAGTACGAGATGCCGGTGTTCAAAAAGATCACCCCTGCCGCACCTGTAAAAGACCTCAAGCACGCTAAAATCGCCCTTGTATCTTCAGGCGGTATCGTACCGAAGGGCAACCCCGACCACATCCGCGTATCATCAGCCGAAAGCTTCGGCGAGTATGATATTTCCGCCCTCAACGATCTGACTGCGGAAAACTACGAGTCAGTGCACGGCGGCTACGACCGTCAGTGGGCAAACATCGACCCGGACGTTGTCGTGCCTCTCCAGATCATGCGCGAACTTGAAAAAGAGGGTGTATTCGGAGAACTCCACAAGTACTTCTACACCACTACAGGAACGGGAACAGCCGTTGCCTTCGCTGAGAAGTTCGGACAGGAAATCGGTGAGAAACTTAAAGCAGATGGCGTTGACGCTGTGATCCTCACCTCCACCTGAGGAACTTGTACTCGGTGCGGAGCATCGATGACAAGAGAAATCGAACGCGTAACAGGCGTCCCCGTTGTACAGATCGCAACAATCGTACCCATTATGCTTACAGTCGGAGCGAACAGAATCGTCCCTGGCGTAGCTATTCCCCACCCCGCAGCAGACCCTGCACTCGGTGAAGAGGGAGACAAGGCCGTCCGCAGAGAAATAATCATGCGTGCCTTCAAGGCAATGACAACCCCCATCGAAGAACAGACAATATTTGAAAAGAAGTAGTATAATGTTACACAGCGGGCGGAATACCGTCCGCTGTGTATTTGTATTCTAAAAACCTTACCGGTGAATATAATCCCAAGAATCTACCAAGGCGGTGTACTATGTCGGAAATAATGAAGATTGTGACAAACAACCCCAGCATAGAAGTCACAGCGGAAATGCCTCATGAGGTCATATTCGTTGAGGGTTCTCCGATTGATGTTTTGGACAAGACGGAAGAGCTTATACAGCAGCACTACAAACTGCTCTCCACTCCCTTGCCTCCTAATATTCCAATCATGAGGGGTCCCTATCGCTCATTAGTTATAGCCGAAAATGACTCACAATATGATACACTTGGTCTGATAGCTCTTGGCAAAGCTCGCGACCGCTACATCATGGAAAGAAAACACAGCAGCATGGACCCTTCCATGAAGCCAGGCGAGGACTTCGCGACAATAGACAGCACTATGCTAACCCGTACTTTGAGAGACATCTCATTGTCAACTCCGCTTTAATACGTGATTTATGACTTTAAATTAAATATAACTAGTGTTATGATAAGTAAAAAGCGTTGTTTAGACGCTGAATATAAATTGGAGGCGAATCATAATGATTGATATCACAAAAGAGAATTGTGATGCCGAGATACGTGAAGAAAAAGCACTTCCTGTTGTAGTTGACTTCTGGGGCCCTCAGTGCGTTCCCTGCATGGCTTTAAAACCCCTCTACCATGATATGGAGAAGGATTTTGAAGGCAAAGTTAAGTTCACTGCAGTAGACTGCTCAACAAACAAGAGAGTAGCTATGGGATTCCGTGTAATGGGCCTGCCCACATTCCTCTTCTGGAAAGATGGCGTAGAAGTGAAGCGTCTCTCCAAAGACGAATGCACCATCGAAGCTATCAGAGCTGAAATCGAGAAACTCGCTCAGTAATCAAAAAGCTTCACAAACCAACTTACTCAACTTACTATAGGCAACATCGCCCGAGAGGGCGTGCAACAAAAATATAACCATAGGAGGTGTTCAGCCATGGGCAAACTGGCAGGTAAGAAACTTCTCC
>CAZFWP010000067.1:0-11078 GCA_964522805.1 uncultured Synergistaceae bacterium
GACTCTGAGAATGGCAGCCTGAATGGCGTCAAGTCTGCTGTTGATGCCAACTTCTTCGTGGTAGTAAGTAGTTCCGGCTCCATGTACGCGAAGGCGTTTTATTCTTGCGGCGCGCTCTTCACCATGAGGAACGGAGACCATGCCCCCGTCTCCGTAGCATCCCAGATTCTTTGTCGGGAAGAAGGAGAAGCAGCCGACATCGCCAACGGAACCGGCTCGGCAAACCCTGCCGTCAATCATTCTATGCGAACCGATCGCCTGAGCGCAGTCTTCGACAATTTTAATCCCCCTGCCGTCAAGTTCTGGCTTCATCTCTTCTATGCGACACATTTGCCCAAAAAGGTGAACGGGGATAACAGCTTTCGTCTTAGGAGTAATTTTTTCAAAAACCGACTGAGCGGTAATGTTGTATGTGTGCGGGTCCACATCGGCGAATACAGCTTTGGCTCCGGAGCGGACAATACAGCTAGCCGTAGCGAAAAAAGAAAACGGCGTCGTGATAACCTCGTCGCCCGGTTTCAAATCAAGAGACATCATCGCCAGCACCAAAGCATCGGTGCCGGAAGCACAGCCAATTGCATTTTCCACTTCAAGGTAGGCTCCCAATTCTCTCTCTAGAGCATCAACTTCTGGACCCAGGACAAAATGCTGTGTTTCCAGCACTCTGTCAACAGCGACTTTTATCTCTTCTCTTACACGCGCGAAGTTTCTTGTTAAATCGAATGAGGGAATGATCTTCTGATCCGACATCACAACCACTACCTTTCTTTTTCCATTGGTGTATTTTTGTTTGGTTTTGCTGTGTGGGGTGATGCGAGAACTGAATATGCATGGTGCAGGTGTTCTTTGATAAGCTTGTCCGCCTGCACTTCGTCTCTCTCAAGAATCGCCCTGTAGATAGCCCGGTGTTCCGTCTGACGGAAATCTTTTTCCTGATCCAGCGATGAATAGAACAAAATGTAGGTATTTGTCCTTAAAGTCACGTTCTCGATATATTCATAGAGAAGAGGATTTTTTGAGGCGTTGGCGATTAGTTTATGAAAAAGCCCGTTTGCCGCAATAGACGCCTCGGCATCTCCTCTGTCAAAGGCCTCTTTTTCCTCTCGCAGAGCAGCTTCTATCCGCCTAACTGTAATGTCGTCAAGCCCGTTTTTGCATGCCAAGCGAACACTTAGAGCTTCGAGCGTTTCACGAACAACATAGGCGCTGCTCACCTCTTCAGCAGATGGAGAGACAACGCGGGCACCGCTGTTAGGCTTTATCTGTACCAGACCTTCGCTTGACAGCCTGCGTAGAGCCTCTCTTACCGGGGTTCGGCTGACACTCATGTCAACGGCTATTTTCATCTCAGGAAGCCTGTCGCCTGGGCAAAGTTCTCTATTTACTATCTGGGAACGAATTTCATCATAAACGAGTTCTGACGAAGTACTGTATAAACTATTTAATTTTGCCATAAATCAGACCCGCTTTCCTGTTTAGTAACAACCTCACGTAAAATTTAAAATGGAGCTAACGCTTAATATTAGCATAAAAAATGACGTAATCAAGCAAACTCTCTTAATCACGTCAATTTACTCTCTTGATTATCTGATTGACACATAGTCAAATTCAAAGAAAACTTTGACATATTTCATTTTACGCATACAATAGCCGCATGTATAAACGACTTCTGGTTCTCTTTCTATCTATAGGCACCATCGTCGCCTTTGGTTATGCGCTGGGCGGCATGGGCGGCTATCTCTACGGCAAAGGCAGGCCTCTTGTTGCAGCAGGAGGGTTGTTTGGTGGTTGTTTGTCGGCTTATGCGGCTCTCAAACTGTGGAAGGTCTATCTCGAAGATATCGCCGCGGAAGACCGTGAAATCGCCCGCAAAAAAGCGGAAGAACAATAATAGCACTCTTTCTTTTTCGTTCAAACAGCTAGATACGTTCAAGACTTTCACAAACCACAGAGGCTATTTTATCGGCTGCCCCCCTTACAAAGGGAATATAGGCATAGCCGTCGGTAATATTTTTTAATCTTTCCGGTGACAGCAGCAGCTCCTCCGCCATATCCGCGACCATCTCCGGCGTCATAATACCGCGATGTTCCGGCACGATAATCTTTCCGGCGATTCTGTTCGGCAAAGATACATAGCGCTCCTTAGATGAATACCAGAATACCAGCTTTTTCTTAAGTATTTTCGCTCCGGGAAGAGACATTGGTATAATCCCCGGAAGACCGTCCAGAGGAATATTCTCCGCCTCATTAAGAGGAGCAACCATCATCAGAGGCACCCCTAAAGAAGCAATTTGCAGATTATTGGTTCCTGGAAGAGCAACTGCCAGCTTTGAAGCTTTAATGGCTTCATAGTTGCCGCTGCGGATTAATCTGATACGCCCGGGGCCATTCCAGACAATTTCCTCCGCGTTGGAGAGCCCCCGCCACTCAATCCCGGCGCGCCTAAGCCCGTCTTCAAGCAGCCCCTCCTCTACCGTAGGAGCAACAGGTAAAAAAGCATTCATATTCTCCACACGCGAAAGAAGCGCCATCGCCGCCTTAGTGAAAAAAGCGTAGCCATCCTGATATTCAAAAGGCCTGCTGCCGGGAAGGAAAGAGACAACGTTTTCGTTTTCAGGCACGCCAAAGCGCGCCTTCATCTCACTGCGAGATCCACAGATGGGGACACTGTCAATCATCAAATTACCTACAAAGGAGTATTTAGCAGCGCTCACTCCTTTATCTTTAAAACGCTGGACCGCTTTGAGGTCGGGAAGAAAATAGTGATCCACGCGCGAGCACCAACGCGGACGAGCCGTGTAAATCATCCACTTCGCCCTAAACCTCGCAGCAAGCAGCGCGCCGAAAAAAGGGTCACCGCCAAGCTGGAGTACAATGCGTTTGCCGCTTTTGGGCGCACCTCTGCTCCAAATTTGTTTAAACATCACGGACTCATCAATACCGGCTATCTCACGTCCGTAGCGTTCTTCCATGCCGCTAGCGTAAGGGCATGGAAGAAGCACCAACGTTACTTTCGCCTCGGATTTTTTTGCAGTCAAAGCAGCGGCCACAGGTTTAACCCAGCCCGCAACCTCACCGGGAGAGTTTGAAAGAATAAAAATGTTGTCCATAAATAAAGCCAACTTTCTCAAAAATATACAAAAAACAGAAGAGATATACCTCTCTGCCTACTAATTACCACGGTGGTATTTTCGTCCATATAAAAATCACACCATTTAACCTTTTCACCGACACGACAAACAATGATATAATTATAAGGCTAATGGAGAGAGATAGGAGTGTCTAAATTGTTTATTCCTCTCGAAGGAGAAAATATTTTGTGTCTGGCAAATGTCGTAGCTCTATACAGAACAGAGCAAGGCACAGAAATCTTGAAATGCGATGGTTCCTCCGCGCATACATCTTTTACCCCGCTGACATTAAAGAAACGTCAGGCGGCTCTGCAAAAAGCATCGGCAATTAATGGAAGGAGTTTTTCATAAATGGACAACATGGACATTCCCAATAACGCGGCAGCTTCAAACATCCCCGAATCTGACTACTCCGCAAAAGATATTCACGTGCTTGAGGGGCTGGAAGCGGTAAGAAAACGCCCCGGCATGTACATCGGCGACCAAGGTTCCCGCGGACTTCACCACCTTGTATATGAAGTAGTAGACAATTCAATTGACGAATCTCTGGCAGGTTTTTGCGACACCATCAACGTCACCATCAACAAAGACGGCAGTGTCACCGTTGTAGACAACGGACGAGGTATCCCCACAGGACAGCATGAGTCTGGACGCTCTGCTGCAGAAGTTGTCATGACAATCCTGCACGCCGGCGGTAAGTTCGACAAGGGCGCGTATCAGGTCTCAGGCGGACTTCACGGCGTCGGCGTCTCCGTTGTTAACGCCCTTTCCGAATGGCTGGAACTAACAATTTGGCGAGACGGCAAGGAACACCACCAGCGGTATGAAAGGGGCAATCCTGTGACAGGCCTCACAGTCACCGGCGATACCGACAAACGCGGCACCAGAGTACAGTTCATGCCAGACGACGAGATTTTTTCCACCACAGAGTACCAGGCCGATATTCTCAAGGCACGTCTGCGCGAACTGGCCTTCCTCAACTCACATATCACCATAAACTTTGAGGACATGCGCCCCGATAAACCCGAGGCACGCACATACAACTACCCCGGCGGCATCGGCTCCTTTGTGGATTATCTCAACAAGGGCAAGGAAGTGCTCTTTAAGAACCCTGTGGTTATCAGCGGAGAGAAAGACAAGACCGAGATTGAAGTGGCAATACAGTATAACGACTCCTACATTGAACGTCTCTACGGCTTTGTCAACCTCATCAACACCATTGAAGGGGGTACTCATGTCGCTGGATTCAGAACGGCGATGACACGCGCCATTAACGATGAGGCACGCAAACTTAAAATACTCAAAGATAAAGACGCCAACCTCTCCGGGGATGACCTCAAAGAGGGGCTTACTGCCGTTATTTCTGTAAAGGTCATGGAGCCGCAGTTCGAGGGACAGACAAAGACCAAGCTAGGAAACGGCGACGTCAAAGGTATCGTTGACTCACTTGTCTATGAGGGGCTGAAGAACGCGCTTGATGAGCGTCCGGAAATTCTCAAGCCGATTGTGGAAAGCGCGCTGCGTGCGCGTCAGGCCCGCGAAGCCGCGAAGAAAGCCAAAGAGCTGGTGCGCCGTAAATCTGTCATGAGCGGACTTACTCTGCCGGGCAAACTTGCGGACTGCTCCAACAGAAACGCCGCCGACTGCGAGATATACATCGTTGAGGGAGACAGCGCCGGAGGCAGCGCCAAACAGGGACGCAATCGTGAATTCCAGGCTATATTGCCCCTTCGCGGCAAGATTCTCAACGTCGAAAAGGCCCGTTTGGAAAAAATCCTCAGCAGCGAAACAATCCGCAACATTATTCTGGCTCTGGGCTGCGGTGTCGGTGACGACTTTAATGAAGACAAGCTACGCTACCATAAAATATTTATCATGGCAGATGCCGATGTTGACGGAGCGCACATCCGTACACTGCTGCTAACGCTCTTCTTCCGCTATATGCCGCAAATAATAGAGAACGGCTATCTCTATGCGGCACAGCCGCCTCTCTACCGTGTGCAAGTAGGCAAAGATATCACTTACTGCTATTCGGAAAGAGAAATGAAAGATATCCAGAGTAAGGCTGACGGCAAAAAGGTCGATGTCCAGCGTTACAAAGGGCTGGGAGAGATGAACGCCGAACAGCTGTGGGAGACCACAATGGACCCGGCAAACCGTATCATCAAAAGAGTGGAGATACAGGACGCCGTGGAAGCAGATAAGCTCTTCGGCATTCTTATGGGCGATGATGTCGCCCCCAGACGCGAATTTATCGAACTCTACGGCAAGCAGGTACAGAACTTAGACATATAACAATAGCAACATCCAAGCCCGCGGCATCGCTTCCTTGTCGCGGGCTTTTTATCTGCCAAGAGGCAAACGCAGTACATACCGCCCAACCGCAATGAGGCGGATATTACCCGGAGTCTCTCTCTGCGTGAACCATGCCTTAGCATCGCAGCCAAAAGCTCTCTTTTGCGCCGCAGGATTATCGCAGCAAGCGACTCACAAGATAAGTCCAAGCACCGGCAGTACAGCGCACGAGAGCTTCACCCCCACTTTTACTGCCTCTCACTAAAAGCAATTAATAATCAATAGAAATATTTTTTACACTGCTACTTCTACTTAAGAGAAACAATTTGACGCACGGGCAGGCTTCTGATAGACTTTTAACACTCAATCAGACGATTGGGCACAGACACAGAAGTGTCTATATCACTCAGTTTTGTTGCAAAATATGTCAGTCAACGCAGCAGAAGATGCGTTTCATGCTAGAAGGCAGGCCCTTAGGGTGCGCCTTCTTTTTTTGTTCTAAGCATTATAGCTAAAAGGGGATTATGTCATGAAGATACTCTATTTGGAGTGCAATATGGGTGCTGCCGGCGATATGTTAATGTCCGCTCTTTATGAGCTGCTGCCGAATAAAGATGAGTTTCTGGAGCAAATGAATAATTTGGGACTGGACGGCGTAGCAGTTAAGGCCGCTGAGGCGGAATCCTGCGGCATAGCCGGAACGCGCATCGAGGTTTCTGTCCGCGGAGAAGAAGAGCATAGCTGCGATATACACAGCGGCGATGGAGAAGGACATCATCATCTTCATGAGCATCACCACGTACATGAGCATCATCATGGGCACTCTCATGACCATGAACACTGCGGCGGGCACGGCCATGGTCACAGTCACGAACACAGCCACACTTCGCTTGCGGACATTGATTCTATTATTAACGCTATGAATATCTCCGAAGGAGTGAAAGAAAACGCCAAGGCAGTATATAAAAAACTGGCAGGAGCTGAATCAAATGCTCACGGCGTCCCTATGGAACAGATTCACTTTCACGAAGTGGGAACACTGGATGCCGTAGCGGATATAACCGGTGTCTGTTTGGCCTTGGATTTACTGAGCCCTGATAAAATCATTGCCTCGCCGATGCGTCTTGGTTACGGAATGGTGCGCTGCGCACACGGTATCATCCCTGTACCAGCTCCGGCTACAGCTAAGCTGCTGGAGGGCATTCCCTGTCTGGCGGGAGAGATAGAGGGAGAACTATGTACACCCACGGGAGCCGCGCTTATAAGTCATTTCGCCGAGGGCTTTTCTTCAATGCCGGCAATGACTATCAAAGGTACGGGATATGGCATCGGCAAAAAAAATTTTTCTGCCGCCAACTGTCTGCGTGCATTTTTGGGCGAAGAGTGGAAATAACCAATACAACTAATAATCAGGAGGAATTTTAATGCACATGGCAGATGCGCTGTTATCTCCGTCCGTAGGGCTGACAATGTCGGCGGTAACAGCTTTCACACTCGCTTATGCGGTCAAAAAGACCGCAGCGGACAGCACTTTTAACGACAAAAAGATACCGATGATGGGTATCATGGGCGCTTTTATTTTTGCGGCGCAAATGGTCAACTTCACCATACCCGGCACAGGCTCAAGCGGGCACATCGGAGGCGGCATACTGCTGGCAGCTGTTTTAGGACCATGGCCCGCATTGCTCACCATCACAGCGGTTCTGACAATCCAGGCGCTCTTTTTCGCCGACGGAGGTCTGCTGGCTCTCGGATGCAACATTTTCAACATGGGTGTATGCGCATGTCTGCTGGGATACATCGGTGTGTTCCGCACCATAGCATCAAGGGGGCTATCGGCGAAGAGGATAACCGCCGCTTCTGTAATAGCCGCTGTCATTGGGCTGCAGGCTGGAGCATTCGCTGTAGTGCTTGAGACCTTGGCTTCTGGAGTAACGGCACTGCCCTTTACCGCTTTCCTGCTGATGATGCAGCCGATTCATTTGGCTATCGGGTTGACCGAAGGGTTGATAACCGCAGCCGTGCTTTGCTGCATATACAACGCCAGACCGGAGATAATAGAGTCAGCACTGGGAAAAAACAGCCTATCGGGCACAGTCTCCCTAAAGGGGACACTTGCCTCACTGGCTTTGCTCACAGCCGTCACAGCGTCACTGTTTTCCCTCTTCGCCTCAGCCTCCCCCGATGGACTGGAATGGGCTATAGAGCGTACAGCGGGCACTTCAGAGCTGATACGGCAAGGCGGCATCTATGACACACTGAGCACTTTCGTTGATAAAACAGCCTTCATGCCCGACTATTCGTTCCCCGTACCTGGAACGACCCCGTTTTCGTCCACTTCGGCAGCAGGTCTGGCAGGCAGTTTGATGACTCTTGCCTTTGCCGGCGGAGCCGCGGCACTGATTGGACTGTTCAAACGAAAAAAGAGCATGTAGAATAAATCCGACGGCGGGCTTTCACCGGCCCGCTTATTTTTTGAGGAATAGAGGCGCAGTCATGAGCAGTATCAAAGATAGGTTGAGAATATTCGACAGATTGGAAGATCTATCTCAAAACGACTCACCTCTTCATAAACTTCATCCTACGGCAAAGATAGCCGCAGTAACGCTCTACATCATCACAGTGGTATCGTTTCCACGCTATGAAGTTGCTGCACTGCTCCCCATGTTTCTCTACCCGGCAATTTTAATGTCAATTTCCGAAACACCATACTCAGCCATATTCAAAAGGGTGCTTGCAGCGCTGCCTTTTGCACTCGCGGCTGGAATCGGCAATCTCATCTTTGACAGAGATACCGCCTTTCAAACAGCGTGGTTATCCGTATCCTTCGGAGTCTTATCCCTGATCTCCTTGATGCTGAAAACACTCTTCACAGTAATGTCCGTGCTTATACTAGTCGCCTCCACTCCTACGCAGGCTCTTATAAAAGCACTGCTTGCTCTGCACGTGCCTCAGTCCTTTTGTCTTCAATTGATGCTGACAAGGAGATACATCTCCGTGCTGGCCGATGAAGTTACCAGCCGCAGTAGAGCTTATGCGCTGCGCTCTCCGGGAAGCGGAAGAGTTAAATTTAAGGACATGGGGTTATTTTTGGCTCAGCTGCTCCTGCGCAGCTTTGATAAAGCGGATAACGTATGCTGTGCAATGAGGTGCCGAGGATTTGACGGCGCATACAGCGAAGATAAGCTCCCGCAAACGTCCAAAGCGGACTATCTCTTTCTGGCTGCTTCCGTGCCGCTGATAATTGTTCCGCGGTTCGTCAGTCTCGGTCGGATAATCAACAGAATGTTCAGTTAGGCGGTGGTAGCTTTGATAGAAATAAAAAATCTCAATGTAAAGTATGCGCCAGGTGAGCCAAACGCTGTCAACGGGATCTCGCTCACTATAGGAGATGGAGAAAAAGTCGCCCTCTTCGGTGATAACGGCGCCGGCAAAACAACGCTGCTGCTAGCAATAATCGGCATATTGCCGCCCTCGGAAGGAGAGATTTTCGTAGGCGGACTGACGGTGGATAAAAAAAATCTGCCTCTCGTGAGAAAAAACATCGGTTTCGTATTTCAAAATCCAGACGATCAGCTCTTCATGCCCACAGTCGCCGAGGATATCGCCTTTGGAATGAAAAACCTCGGCGAAGCGCAAGCGGATATTGCCGGCAAGTGCGCGCTTATTATGGAAGAGCTCGGTATCACCGCACTAAAAGATTCTCCGGTGCACAAGCTATCCGGCGGGGAAAAAAGAATGGCCGCTCTTGCGGGAGTGCTGGTAATGTCGCCTAAAATAATTTTGCTGGACGAGCCGACTTCTTTTCTCGATATGAAGGCTAGACGGAGACTGGAAAACCACCTCCGCTCTCTTTCCCAAAGCATGGTCATCACTACCCACGACCTCTGCTTCGCATACAAGACCTGTTCCAGAGCTGTATTCCTACGCTCAGGGAGAATAGCAGCAGATTGCCCCATAGCAGAGTTGCCGCAAAGGCATGAACTGCTTGCGGAATTTGGCTTCGAAGAGTAAAAACAATCCGCTAATTTTTAAAGCCTACAGTCCAAGCGTTTTTAACTCTTCTCCGACAAGACCCACAGCAGAGTCAAGGTAGAACTGCATCGTCTGACCGATGCTGCCGGCGATCATAATATTGCATCTCTGCGAAGGTATCAGAATCTTTGTGGCAGCACTGCTTCCCACCGCTTGAGCAACAAGCGGCGTAACCTCTCCTAAAAGACCGTTTGCCATCAATATCCCAATCGGACCGGCGATAATTTTAGCCTTGGCAACATTGAACAAGATGGCATTTTCTCCTGTGGCCCCATCGCTCGCCCCACCTTTAATCATCGCGGAAGTGGCAGCTGAGTTTGTCCCAAGAGCGCGGATATACACATCGGGACAGACGCACCTGATCCTTTCTATCAAAGCCCTGCCGATACCGCCTCCATGTCCGTCTATCACCGCTATTACAGGATCAGCGTTTTTCATCAAACTACCTCGATTCATTAAGATAAAAACAAGAGGAAAAACAGAGGTCTCTTTTCCTGCCGATTATACCATTGCCGATAAAACGGCAAAAACCCTTTCTCCGATTGGCATCCCCCCATTCGCTATTTTGTACAATAACAGCTGCACTTTGTTTTAGTCAAAACCACTGTCCAACAGAGTTTACATCTGTCAAGAAAAATACTTGACAGATGTTTTTTATCTAATTATAATACACAGGTTGTAATCAACAGGAGGCGTTATCGTGTCTGAATTAAATTCATTGCAGCAAAGAATAAGGGACGGCCTTTTGTTGGACGCTTACAGCTCATTACTCACAGAGAAGCAGCGTCTGGCTTGCGAAATGACTTTGCTTCAGGATTTGTCGCTTTCCGAGGCGGCGGAATCCTTGGGAGTTTCCCGCCAGGGAGTCCACGATTTGGTCACCCGTTCCAGAGAGCATATGGAAAACTGCGAGAGATCTTTGGGCCTAATCGAAAAAAACAACATACTGGAAGAGATGGAAAACTATCTTGACGAAAACAAAGACCGTCTTCCCCAGGACTTTTACGATAAATTTAAAATAATGCTTAGGGCATAAGGGGTTTTTTAGATGTTTGACTCACTAAAAGACAGGTTTGAAAGTATATTTGACGCACTTAGGGGTAAGGGCAAGCTCACAGAAGAGGATATCACTTCTGCTCTGCGCGAGGTACGCCGTGCCTTGCTTGAAGCTGACGTTAACTACAAGGTGGTAAAAGATGTCGTCGATGCTATTAAAGTCAGGGCGACAGGGCGCGAAGTGCTTGATTCCGTCACGCCGGCTCAGATAATATTTACCATTGTCTATGAAGAACTGATAAAAATTATGGGCGATGCTCCGGTACCGTTGGTCATCTCTCCCAAACCGCCGACAATTTACATGATGGTAGGTCTCCAAGGTTCAGGTAAGACCACTACTACCGTAAAAATAGCCAAGAAAATGTCCAAGGGGCACAAGCCTCTGGTAGTTGCCTGCGACTTACGCAGACCGGCAGCTGTAGACCAGCTGAAAGTGACGGCTGAAAAAGCCGGCATTGCCTTCTTCGGCCCTGAAGCAGGCGAAACTGACCCTGTATCAGTAGCGTCAAAATCAAGAAAGTATGCGGAAGACCACCTTTGCGACATGATTATCCTCGACAC
>CAZFWP010000068.1:0-10899 GCA_964522805.1 uncultured Synergistaceae bacterium
CGAACCATCGATCGCGGATCCAAAGTCCACTGCCTTGCCGCTTGGCTACACCCCATAATACTCGACGGTCATTATAGCGTCATTAGTCAAAAATACGCAAGTAGAAATACTAAATCTCGTCATAACAATATACAAAATATTTTAAATGACTTATAATTATACAGCTAGGAACTTTGATATGCACCGGAGGGAATTAATATGTGGACAGTTAACGACGGAATTTCTGTGTTAAGAGACCGCGGAGCCAAAATTACAGCACAGCGTATAGCTATTCTCAGACAGTTAGAAGGGCGCACAGACCACCCTTCAGCGGATACTCTTTATAAAGAACTTGCAGCCGATTTTCCCACCATGTCAGTCGCAACTGTATACAGCACCGCGCAGTTGCTGGCTGAAGCCGGACTAATAAAAATACTGAGTATTGACGAGAAAAGGGTTTACTTTGACCCTGCAACCGAGACACACGGGCATTTTTTGTGCAAACGATGCGGTAAAATAATTGATTTGGAATTAGACGAAGAAAATATTTTCCGATCCGCGTCGTCAGGAAAAGAAAACATTTGCAGTGTTGAACATGCCGAACTTTTTTTCTATGGACTTTGCTCCGATTGTTCTAAAAATTAGAAGCCTACTTTTTTATGAATGAATACCTTTCTTTGGCTGTGGGCGCTGCATTGCTTTATTGGCCATATTTGTGGTGCTGGTATAGAAAAGAAGACACGGCTGACTACGGTCTAGTTCCTGAATACAGCTTTAAAGTAGTTTTGCAGACACTCGCTGTGTCTGCAATTGTTTTATCTTTGCTTACGCCTGTAGCACTTTACTGGCCTGGTGACAATCTACCGCACAAAAGAAACGCACTCCAAATCTTTAAGTTCATGGGTGCTGGACTGGCGGCAGCAATAATAGAGGAAACTTTTTTCCGCGGTTGGCTGCAAACAATGATAAAAAAACGCTGCGGTACTGCTGCAGCAGTAGTTTTAACTAACTGTATTTTCGCACCGATTCATTTAATCGCGTCGCCCCACTGGATATCGCTTACGACGTTTTTTCCCGGTATTATTATGGGAACATTGAAAGAAAAGTACGGTAACATAATGCCGTCAATTATTTTTCATTTTTTAGGAAACGTTTGGTCTATTTGGTTTTTCCCTTCATCATTTTAGATTTTTAGATAAAGAGGTGTCTGTAATGAAATTGACAAATTTTTATGCCAAAATACCGCTTATTGCTGCTGCATTGTTGTATATAACCACATGGATTGCCCCCTCGCCCGCTATGGCTGAGGCGCCAAAGATACTATTCGAAATTGAGGTGCCATTGGTTATAGGCTCGCAAGTCACAGTTCTGCATGATGGACAAAAATTCGAGGTTGGAAGAATAAACGCCCTCCCGACAAAGACGCGCTATCCCAGTTATACCGCCAGTGCCTGGGGACAAAAAGGCGAGGTTTGCGCTACAGCGGTTAACGCAATTCATATGCTTGTCTCAGTGGAAAACAACAAGGGACGCACTATGAGTATAATACCGCAACAAACCATCGCCCCTGCGGCCGGAGCTGGGGCTTCGATTGTCGTGTCGTCAAAGGCAGGAGAGGACATCTTCGGTGCATGGGCCCCACCGGCAGGCTCAGAAATATTTGTTAAAAAGGCAAAAACAGAAATTCTTGCACCTCTGTCCAAAGAGCTGCTGCCTAAGGCTGGTGACTCGATAATTATTAAAGTTTACGCAAAAAAACTGCCCTATATGGTTGAGATAGAGAACAGGCCCGGCGGGCGAGTAACCGTTTGGGACGAACACGGATACAGAGTAGCAGCCAGGGTTATTCGCCCAGTAGGAGGAACTGGGCGTTTTGAAGGAACCCTTTTCCAAAAAAACAGCGCGATAAGAGCAAACCATAGCGGTGTAATTGATGTGAGCACCTCAGCAAGAGGCAGTATTGGAGGTTTTCAAATTATTCCTTGGGATCACGCCCTCTCCTCTAAAGAAATGCAAGGTGCTTGGAGCATGTCACAATGGATGGTTATCGCACCTATCGATGGTACATCAAAACTGGGGGCAACTTTCCCCTTATTCAAAGGTGCGCTTGTTTCAGGAACCGCAGATAACGAGACCTTATGGGATATTTGGTCGACATATGGCAGAAAATCCCTTATTTTAGCTAGATTCCTTGGTTCAGAATGGGAAAAACTGCCCAATTTGGTAGGGAGAAGCGACTCAGCTCTAATGGATCTTACTCACATAAGAATATATTACCCATTTGTAGAGGAACCACAAAAAGACTTCAAATAAATAGCAACGGTGATGCTGCGTCGACATTTATAGATAGAGCACCCAATATCTTCCCATCTTTTTGCATGGATTGGGATCTTACAAAATTATAATGGCAATTCGTGATAAGCAGAAATTTAGTAATGCACGACTTGTACCGCTCATTACACGTCTGCCGGCAGCCTTGACTTGTAACGAACGGTACTAAAAGTATGTATAAAAGCACAAAGAATCCCTACTGACTAATTTTGCATCAGTTAATGATTTTTTCTTCCTTAAGTGTCTCTAATATAATCTCTCTAAGTTTCGAATCTTGCAATGACTTAATTACCGTCGCCTTAATCCATCCTTCGCGTACACCGCAGTCCAACCTCTGCCCCCTGTAGAGGCACCCATATACTGGCTCGCTCTTCAGCATTGAGGCAATAGCGTCTGTAAGCTGATATTCTCCGCCTTTACCGGGCTTTAATGAACGAAGATGAAGAAATATCGATGGAGAAAGGACATATCTGCCCATAATCGCCAAGTCTGAAGGAGCTTCTGATGGGTCTGGCTTCTCCACCAAACCTTTGATCTTATACACTCCTGGTTCGACTTCTTCAGCGTCCACAATGCCGTAACGCGAGGTTTCGTCGTGGTCTACTTTTTCTAAAGAAAGCACAGAACCGCCATACTTTTTTCTTACCATCTCGAGTTGAGAGAGAACGGTAGGCTCCGCGAGCATAACATCATCAGGCAACAGCAAGCCGAAAAAAGAATTAGAACAGTATTTTTCCGCACATAAAACAGCATGCCCCAGACCCAGAGGTTTGTCCTGCAGTGTGTAGTAAAAATTAGCCATTTCGGGGATAGAGGTTATTGTTTTCAATATGTCATACTTACCTCTTTCCGCCAGATGGTTCTCCAGAGAAAAAGCATGTTGAAAATAATTTTGTATTGATTCTTTACCGTTTCCCGTCACAAAAACAATGTCCGTACAGCCTGAGGCAACCGCCTCATCCACACCATGGTGAATTAGCGGCCTGTCAATTAAAGGCAGCATCTCTTTCGGTATGTCTTTGGTAGCAGGCAGAAATCTTGTACCTAAACCTGCCACAGGAAATACCGCGGTTTTAATAGGCTCATATTCGCACATTTTATTCACCTGATGAAATTATTTTTTTTATTGCGGCCTCTAACATATTGGCTGTCTCCTCCATCAATTCTGCGTCTCTTGATTCAACGAAGATGCGCAAAAGCGGCTCAGTCCCTGAAGGGCGAAGAAGCATTCTTCCGCGCCCTTCTAAAAGAAACTCTGCCTTTGCCACGGCTTCTTTTAGGATTGGGTTGCTCATAACGATGTCTCGGTCTTTTATCCTGACATTTGTCAACACTTGTGGATACCTGTCAAATCTGTCTACTAAAGTGGATATGTTTTCGCTTAGTTCTTCTACCGCCCTCAAAAATAGCGCACCGGAACACAAGCCATCACCTGTATTTGCATGGTCTAAAGCGATAATATGTCCCGACTGCTCTCCGCCAAGTCGTGATTTTTCACGGCGCATTGTGTCAAGCACATACCTGTCCCCAACCCCGCAGCGAAAAACCTTTATCCCATCTTCAGCAAGCAGATCTTCGAGTACCATATTGCTCATTACCGTAGCAACTACACCGGAACCTAGCTTGCCTACTGATGCCAGCCAGCGTCCAACGACCCAGAGCATTATATCTCCGTCTAAAACTCTGCCTTTGGAGTCGCACATTAAGACTCGGTCAGTATCTCCGTCATACGCAATACCAAGTTTGGCTCCGTTTTTTGTTGTTTCACCGCAGAGAAAGCTCATATGTGTGACACCCACGCCGTTATTAATGTTAATGCCGTTGGGATTGTTTGCCAGCAATGTTACGCCGCCGTGCCAATTTTCAAACAACGGCGCCACCAAAGCAGACGCGGCTCCATTTGCCGCATCGACAACAAGCGAGTAACTTTTAGTTTTTAATCCCCTGAGCAATTTAGTAAGAGAAGCCATATACTCATTAACATCAGCGCGTCCATCAGCTATAGTGCCAATGCCGGCACCAGTGGGGCGAGAACCGATAGTTTCGATATAGTCTTCTATCTGAAGTTCGTCGTCGTCAGTAAGTTTAAACCCATTGGCATCAAGAAATTTGATGCCATTGTACTCGTAAGGGTTATGAGAGGCACTGATAACAGCCCCAGCATCATAATCGCTGTGGGCGACCGCATAGCTCACACCAGGGGTGGGAATTACTCCGAGATCTGTTACATCTCCGCCGGCTGAGGTTATCCCCGCCGTCAGAGCAGCTTGTATCATCGGGCCGGAATATCTGGTATCTCTGCCAACGGCAACATGGGGCCGAGCTATTCCCAAAGAGTTCTGAAAAAGGATAAATGCCCGTCCCAGTTTGATTGCAGCTTCTGGAGTCATCATCCCTTCATTGGCAATATCTCTTACACCATCCGTACCAAAATATTTTCTGCTTTTTTTCCCATTTATCGACACAAAATATACGCCCCTCTCGACAATAAATTATTCTAGGTTAATCCAGCGCGGTCAAGGTGACCTGTTCAGGTTCTATTTTTGATACACTTAAATCTTTCTTTAGGTTTTTCACAAGGACAGGCAATGCAATTTGCTTTGATACAACGTTAGACACATCAACATAGAGTGTCAGCGGCGGGACACCGTTCTGTAAGGCAGAAACTTCTGACAGAGTCCCCTCAACAGTAACAGTTGCTGCTGCCGGTGAAATCTTCCATTCTTTATCTGCGGGAGAACCGACAACGACAATACCCAAGTTGGCGTAAGTTTTCGTCGTCATTTTGTTTCTGATGGTGATTTCAACTCTGGCTCGGTCAGGTCCGGTAATTTCTACATCAGGATCCATGTCAGCAGGTTGTAAAGGAATCATCAACTGTAAATCTTGGTCTAATCCTGTGATATCTACAGGAGGAAGAATAATTGACTGCATTTTTTTAATCGATTCACTCCTGCCGTTGACAGAGACACTATCCGGAATAACTCTGACTGAATCTATTTGGTATCCGTCCGCAGGCTGACCTACCACAGAAACTTTTACAGGTATTTTGTCAATCAACATCTCTTCCTCTAGAAATATTTTTGCCTGTGCGTTCACCGGTGAAATTGTGATTCTCTTTCTTCTTGCACTCTCATAATCTGTTATTTCTAAGTGTACGTTGACATCTTCTTTTGAAAGAAGCTTATCGGAGGGTATTATGGCATTTACCGACGGCACATCAAGTACGTCATTTTCAGGACCGCTTACGGTAACGGTTTCAGGGTAGAGTTCAACCTTCGAGATTACCATACCCGGAGGAACTTCCCCGTTAACTTTCCATGTCAATGGCACAGTTCTGTCTATGTGGCGGTAGATTTCCACTTCAGAGACAGAAGGCAGCCAACTCCTCAGCCTTACAGAAGGCGGGATATCAATCTTGATAGGCAGGCTGTATTTACCTACCTGAAGCCCTCCCATATCAACAACGGCGTTGATGTCGGATTCTTCTATACCAGACAGAGCATTTATCCTCCCAGTAAGTCTCAAGTTAATTGTCTTTACAGGAGTAAATGCAGAATATCCTCTCGTAAGGTTAATGTATTGAACCTGCACAGAGATATTTCTCGTACCTTCACTATTACCATCCCAAGCGACAAACGCCCAAATCATCATAGAAATAAGTAGAGACAACCCGGCCACAACAATGCGTGTTTGTATGAAAGAATCACCGTTTAGCTGCATCATCTTGAGTAATTTAGCAGCAGATTCGCGACAATTGACGCATATTTTTTGAATATAGGGGTAGTATTTATTGTTTTTCATCGGGAACACTCCCAGACCATTGCTGCTGTATTTCTTCTCTCAGCCTGTCGAGAAATGAAGCATCGCTGCTTCCTTCTGAGCTAAAGTAATGGTTACAAATGCTTCGCAGCTGTGTTTCATTGAGCGGCTTAGAAAGACGCCCTCCGACAGCGATAGTTATCTCACCGCGCTCTTCTGATACTACAAGCGCAAAAGCGTCTGACATTTCCGTTACTCCAAGCGCAGCCCTGTGCCTGGTGCCGTACCATCTGGAAATATCTGTTTTGTCAGTTAAAGGGAGGTAACATCCTGCAGCAATAATGCTTTGCTGGTCGATAACCACAGCACCGTCATGCAGCGGAGTTCCCGGCCAAAAGATTGAGACCAACAGTTCTTCAGTGATATCGGCCTTGAGCAGAACAGCGGTGCGCCAAACTTCTTTTAAACTGGTATTGCGCTGCAGCACGGTAATCGCACCAATTCTTTGTGACTGACAGTAAATCATCGCCTTTACAAGCTGATCGGCGCGAACGTCAATCTCTTTGCCATCTTTGCCGCTGCGCCAAAGATGCCCCTTTCCCAGTTCCTCGAGCATGTGGCGAAGTTCGGGTTGGAAAAGAATCGGGATAACAATGATAAACGCACTGAGAAGCTTTTCTATAATCCACGATAAACTGCGCAGTTCCAAAACATTGGCAACTGCACCAATCAAACCTATCATTAGCACTCCGCGCAAAAGCTGCATAGCGCGCGTGCCGACCAAAAGCATCAATACCCTGTATATTATAAACGCAACAATAAAGATATCAGGAATATCCTGCCAGCGTAAGTCAAAAAAAGGCAATAAAACACCCCCGTCAGATGCTTTTTAGTATTATCACTTATAACCCCTTAATTTTCTGAGAATCGAAAGATTTTCTTTATCTCCGCCGCCATCTTTGGGTGTCTCCAGTATAGCAGGAATATTTTCAAAACGCCTATCTGAAACAAGCATAGCAAAGGGATTTAGTCCAATTTCTCCCTGACCTAAATGTGCGTGCCGGTCTTTTTTGCTGCCCCTGCCCATTTTACTGTCACTAAGGTGCCAACAGCCGATGTTATCCAGCCCTATTTGTTTAGAAAGCAAAGATACAATTCTATTATAGGATTCATAAGACCTAATTTCATAGCCGGCGGCAAAAATGTGGCACATATCGATACAGAATCCCAGCCTTGGATGGTCGCTTACTAAATCCAATATTACTGCAAGGTGCCCAAATTCGCTTCCGACAACAGACCCTTGACCTGCCATTGTCTCCAAAAGCACGGATACCTGTGTGTCAGATGTCATCTCAAATACACGAAGCAAAGATTCCGAGACCATTTTTAAAGCCGTATCTGCAGTATAATTGCCGCTAAATCCTGGATGAAGAACCACTCGAGGAATACTCAAAGCATGGCATCTTTTAATCTCAGCAACAAGAGCCTCCTCGCTTTTCTGCCTGATGTCGCACTCACCGGCTAAGTTTATGAGGTATGAGGCATGTGAGACCACGCTTTTTACGGTGCTTTCCTTAGAGGCCCGATAGAAATCTTCTATCTCAGAAAAAGCCAGCTCTTTGCTCAGCCATTGGCGCTGATTTCTGGTGAAGATCTGCATAGATTCGCACGAAAGGGCGTCTGCTCTTGCAAAAGCCTTGTGAATTCCTCCCGCAGCAGAGATATGCGCGCCAATTAACGCCACTAGCTGATACGTCCCTTGTATACTAGCCCTCTGACCCCATCAGCTGTTACAGTCATGCCATCCTCGACAGTTTCAAATATTCCTGCAACTCCTAAAACTGAAACAGTATCCAGATTCAATGTAGCCAATCCTGCGTAGCTGGAGAGTCCTCCCTTCTCCGTAATCACAGCCGCCGCAGCTTTTATCGCCGGCAAATAATCACTGGAGGCGCTTTTGACTACCAAAATATCACCGTCGTGTATTTTAGCGATAGCTTCTTCCGCACTTAGAGCTTTGCATACGGTTCCGCTTTCAATACGCTTGACAAGAGAGTGCCCTTTACCGAGAACTTCGCCGACAGTACGCACATGTACCATATTTGTACTGCCAGGTTCTCCTAGCGGAACTCCTGACGTGATCACCACGGTATCTCCCTCTTCAACGAGAGATTCTTTGCGTACAGCCGCAATTGCAGAATGTGCCGACGATTCGAGGTCCCCGGCCAGCGGGCATATTATCGGAGTGACTCCCCAGACAAGATTCAACTGACGCCAAGTCTTAACGGCTGAAGTTGCGGCGATAATGGGACACAGTGGTCTGTATTTGCTGACCATTCTTGCTGTACCGCCTGTTTCCGTCAGTGAAATTATTGCCGCCGCCTCAACCGCGCTGGAGATGTCGCGCGCGGCATGGCTAACGGCGTCTGCCGTAACATTGCTATCTTTTAATGTTGAATGGTTTTGGTTCCAAGTGCTCATCTCTTTTTCTGTTCTTAGTACGATTTTATCCATAACAGAAACAGATTCAACAGGATAAAGCCCTCCCGCTGTCTCTCCTGAAAGCATAACCGCATCTGTACCGTCAATAACGGCATTGGCTACATCACTGGCTTCAGCTCGAGTCGGACGCGGATTACGTATCATCGAATCAAGCATTTGAGTGGCGACGATAACCTGTTTGCCTTTAAGCCGGCATTTTTCGATAATATGCTTTTGCTCTATGGGCACATCTTCTGTGGGAATCTCAACCCCTAGGTCTCCTCTGGCTACCATCATACCGTCAGCGACAGAAAGAATACCGTCTAGATTTATGACTGAGTGCTTGGTCTCTATTTTGGCAATTATCTTGGCGTTGCCGGAAAATTCCTCGAGGATCCGGCGCACCTCCATAATGTCATCTTTGGTGCGGACAAATGAGACCGCTATATAATCAACCTGATTTTCAATACCCCATTTAATATCCATAATATCTTTATCTGTAAGGGTGGGAACAGAGAGTTCCGCCCCGGGAACATTAATACCCTTACGCTCTCCCAATTCACCGCCGGCAACGACACGGCAGGCGACACCTTCTGATGATGTTGACTCCACAATGAGATGTATCGAGCCATCGTCAATAAAGATATTTTGTCCAGCCTGCACCTCCTTATAGAGGTCCAGATAATCGACAAATACTCCTGATTCATCTCCTGGAATGTCCTTCGTCAAGAGATTAAACTGCGCGCCATTATGAATCTTAACCTTTTGATTCCCTTTTAGCAGCCCCGTACGAATCTCAGGTCCCTTAGTGTCAAGCAAAACAGCAATCGGCCGGTTAGCCTCTTCTTCCACAAATCTAATGTTATCAATAGTGTCCTTATGAGAAGTATAGCTGCCGTGGCTGAAATTTAATCTAGCGACATTCATGCCAGCCGCAACAAGCTTTCTTAACTGATCCACTGATGAGCTCGCAGGCCCGATAGTGCAGACTATTTTTACTTTTCTTCCTTCTTTTTTCATTTTATGTATTATATTCTCCTTATTTACCGCTCTTTAATTCACCATACTTTGTGATGACATCTGCCGCGCCGCGGATTTTCATTGCGGAAATGTGTTCTGTAAACTGAGCAATCCAAACTTCGCCTTCATCCAGTTTTTCTGTATGGAGAAATTTATTTTCAACTCCTCTGGTAACGCCGATTACAGTCACGCCGTTTTCTAAAGCCTTTACCACAATGTAGTCATTGCCCCCCACGGAACTGTCTTTACTGTTCTCACTTGCCACCGCTTATACCCCCTCTTCTCAGCCTTTGTATGGCTACTCAACCACAACTCTTCCTTCCGCATATTTCTCAATATCAGCATAAAATTTCTCCGTCGGGTCCACTCTTGCCTGCCTCAGCATAGAGACAATTGTCTGTTCATTAGAAACCATTTTTAACACTACCGTATGGTGGCCGGGATTGTTGGCAAATACGGAGAAAAGCCCACGGTAAAAATCTTCTTCAAGTCCTTCCGGCTGTACAGAAATCGTCACATGTGCCTCCAAATTCTCAGCAAAGTCTTCTTCCGAGAAAATTTCATCGGCAAGTATAGATATTCCTCTGTCGGAACGTGGCTGCCCCTTTACAAAAAACAATCCTCCGTTTACAAGGAAAGGCTTATATTTAGGCCAGCTTTTTGGAAAAACCACAACCTCCACAGAAGTATCTGCATCTTCAATTGTCAATATCCCCATAGGGTCGCCTCTTTTGGTAAATTTCTCCGCTGAAGACGCCAGCAATCCGGCGCAGACAACAGGGATATGTTCCGGTTTCCAGTGCGCCAATTCTATCAGCGGGCAGTTAATAAAATCTTTCACTTTGGGAAGGTATTGATTAAATGGATGCCCTGAAATATACAACCCCATACTTTCCTTTTCAAAGTCGAGTTTTTCCCTTGTTGTAAAGTCTTCACACTCAGCAACTTCGGGCTCAAGCTCTTTACTGTCTTCTTCAGAAAATAACGAGCCTTGGTTTATGTCAGTAGGCTGCTTTGACGCTGACTCCAAGAACATCGGCAGTGCGTTGAAGAGCTTTGCCCTGTTTGGCTCAATGCTGTCAAAAGCTCCGGCCTTGATTAAATTTTCAATTACGCCGCGGTTCACAACCCGCGTATCTATTTTGGTCATGAAATCCCAGAAAGAGACAAACTCTCCGCCTTTTTTACGAGATTCAATGATATTTAGCACAGCACCGTGTCCGACTTTGGCTATTGCCGAAAGTCCAAGTCTTATTACTTCACCGATTACGGTAAAGTCCTCTTTTGACTGGTTAATATCAGGAGGCAGTACAAGATCGGAAGAGC
>CAZFWP010000069.1:0-10821 GCA_964522805.1 uncultured Synergistaceae bacterium
GGTCTGGTAAAAGCAATTGAACCTGCTGCTGTAATAATTGAAGATATTATTGCAACAGCAGTTAGCGAATCAAGAAAAGCAGCGAGGTTTAGTGAATGAAATCAGCATTGATATTTCCGGGACAGGGTGCGCAAAGACCCGGAATGGGCAGAGAATTTTATGACAGATATCGTTCGGCGAAAGCCGTTTTTAACGAAGTTGACGACGCTCTTGGTTTCTCACTCAGCGAAATCATTTTTAACGGTACACCGGAAGAGCTGGCTCATACAACAATCACGCAGCCTGCGATACTGACGGTTAGCATAGCAGCTTTTAGAGCTTTGGAAGAAGAGTTGGGAACGGAACTTACTCCCGCATGCGTCGCCGGACACAGTCTAGGAGAATATACCTCTTTGGTTGCGTCGGGAGTGCTCTCTCTGACTGACGGAGTGCGGCTTGTTCATCTTCGCGGCGGGCTGATGCAGGATGCTGTTCCCATTGGAGTGGGCGGAATGGCGGCTGTAATCGGATTAACTCTTGATGAGGTGAGAGATGTCTGTGCAGAAGCCGCGAATGGAGATGTCTGTCAGGCGGCCAACGTCAATGCTCCCACTCAGGTGGTAATCTCAGGACATGCCTCTGCAATAGACAGAGCGGTGGCGATGATTGAAAAAAAGGGTCTGGCAAAAGTCGTTCCCTTAAGAGTAAGCGCGCCTTTTCACTGTGATCTAATGCGTCCTGTCGCAGATAAACTGAAGGAAAAGTTTGAAACGATTGACTGGCATGAGCCAAAATGTAAAATTATCGCCAACTCAACGGCTCATGCCGTAAATAGCGTGGATGAAATCAAACAGGCTCTTTATGCTCAGACCTTCTCCCCTGTATTATGGGCACAGAGCGTACTGACAATGGAATCATTCAGCCCTGAAGTATATGTGGAACTTGGGCCTGGAAGCGTACTATCAGGTTTAGTTAGAAAAATCTGCAAGGGTAAAAGACCTTATCCCGTGTCAGTAGGGGAAGAGCTTATAGCCGCGGCTGACTTTCTTAGGGGGAAATCCGAATGAGAACAGCACTTGTAACAGGAGCCGGAAGAGGTATAGGCAAAGCTATTGCACTTGAACTGGCAAAAGAAGGATGTTCTGTGGCGGTGAACTATAATAACTCCTCTGCAGCTGCAGAAGCAGTGGTTTGCGAGATAGAGGCTGCCGGAGGCAGGGCAATTGCTGTAAAGGCGGATGTGTCTTCAGCCGGAGAGGTTAAAAATCTCTTTAAAGAGGTGGAGGAAAAACTATCCTCGGTAGAGATCCTAGTTTGCAATGCAGGAGTAACAAAAGATAATTTGCTAATGAGAATGAAAGACAATGAGTGGAACGACGTAATCTCTGCTGATTTGACCTCTCTCTTCTACTGTGCTAAAGAGGCAATTCGCCCGATGCTCAAGGCTCGATACGGGAGGATTATAGCCATTAGCTCTGTAACGGGGCTTGTAGGCAATCCTGGTCAGTGCAACTATTCTGCTGCTAAAGCAGGTATGCTGGGGTTTGTTAAAAGCTTGGCAAGAGAGGTAGGCTCACGCGGTATTACGGTAAATGCCGTTGCTCCAGGATATATTGAAACCGATATGACCGCTGTCCTTTCTGCGGAAGCACGAGAAGCCATGGTCAACGGAATTCCTGCAGGCAGAACCGGCAAACCGGAAGATGTGGCAAAAGTCGTACGTTTCTTGGCATCAGATGACGCAGCGTATGTACATGGTCAGGTTATCGCTGTTGACGGCGGCATGACAATGTAATAAAACAGGTTTGATGACCGCTAACATGGTCTAGAACATAAATAGCTATCAAAGTTCGGACTACTATTTTGGAAGGAGGTGAACTGTATGAAAATGGAAGAAGTACAGGCAAAACTTAAGGAGATCGTTATCGATCGCCTTAACGCAGAAGAGGATCAGATCAAGCCGGAGGCGTCATTTGTTGAGGACCTCGGAGCTGACTCCCTTGATATCGTTGAACTTATCATGGGCATCGAAGAGGAATTTGATATCGAGATCCCTGACGAAGATGCAGAAAAGCTCACCACTGTCGGCGAGGCTATGGCCTATGTCAAGACAAAACTTGGTGCTGAAGATTAATTAAAATACCGCTTGGGGGGCTCTCACAGCCCCCCTGGTATGGAGGGACGCCTATGAGAAGAGTAGTAATCACAGGTGTCGGTGCGGTGACACCGATAGGACTTGGAAAAGACGATTTTTGGAAAGCACTGGCTGAAGGTAAAAATGGAGTCGGTAACATCACTCTGTTCGACACAAAAGACCATACAACTAAAATTGCTGCGGAAATAAAAAACTTTAACCCCGAAGAGTGGATGGATAAAAAAGAGGCCCGCCGCACTGACAGGGTTCTCCACCTTGCCACAGCAGCAGCTGATATGGCTATAAAAGACTCCAAGATTGATCTGGAGACATTAGACAAGAATATGTTCGGTGTCTATATAGGCAGCGGTGAGGGCGGAATTGGCACAATCGAAGAAAACTTCCGTTCGCTTTATGAAAAAGGACCTAACCGTGTCAGCCCATTTTTGGTACCGATGATGATAACTAACATGCCTGCCGCCTATGTGGCTATCCGCTTTGGCGCAAAGGGACCCAACATGGCTGTTGTAACGGCTTGTGCTTCATCAGTAAACAGTATGGGAGAAGCCTACAACTGCATTATTCGCGAAGACGCTGACGTGATTCTGACCGGCGGTACAGAAGCTCCAATAACATCTATCGCCACTGCGGGTTTTGCCTCCTTAAAGGCTCTTTCCGGCAGAAACAACGATCCTGAACATGCGTCACGGCCGTTTGACGCCGGCAGAGACGGGTTTGTCATAGGCGAGGGTGCCGGGGTACTGGTATTTGAGGAGTACGAACATGCAAAGGCCCGCGGAGCTCACATCTATGCAGAAGTAAAAGGATATGGCATCACCTGTGATGCACACCACATTACCGCTCCCGACCCTGACGGAGACGGTGCATACCGCTCTATGTCCATGGCTGTGCGTAAAGCAGGCTGGAAACCTGAAGAAATTGATCTCATCAATGCTCACGGGACATCGACGCCTCTAAATGACAAAATGGAAACGATGGCAATAAAACGTCTTCTTGGTGATCATGCTGATAAGGTTCTTGTACAGTCAACAAAATCGATGGTTGGACACTCACTGGGAGCCGCCGGCGCTGTTGAAACAATTGCAGCTCTGTTGGCTGTGGAAAAAGGTATTGTTCATCCTACGATAAACCAATTTGAACAGGATCCTGACTGTGACCTTAACGTAGTGCCCAATCATGCTATAAAGGCTGACGTTAAAAAAGTGCTGATAAACAGCTTTGGGTTCGGCGGTCATAACGGGGTTCTCGCCTTGGAACGTTTCGAGGGCTAAGATGAATAAAACAAAAGGACGCGAGGGTCTTCTTTGCGCCTTTCAGGAAAAAATAGGCTACACCTTTCAAAAAAAAGATCTGCTAGAAGAGGCTCTGACTCATTCATCTTATGCGAATGAGTCCGGGCTCTTAAATTTTAATGAGCGGCTTGAATTTTTAGGTGATGCAGTTTTGGAACTGATAACATCAGAAAAACTTTACGCCGAATATCCCGACCTTGCCGAAGGACAGCTCACAAGGCTGCGTTCTCAGCTGGTTTGCAAGAACAGTCTCAGCATCTGGGCTGAGGAAACAGGGCTGCACAAGCTGATAAGGCTTGGTAAAAGCCTGATAAAAAACGGGGCAACCCAGTCTGTGGCGGCTGATGCGGCAGAAGCAGTATTTGGTGCGGTTTTTCTTGACAATGGTTACGAAAGTGCAAAAATTGTCATACTTAATTTTCTCGAAAGTCAAAAAGAACTGATTTCTATTAATGCTATAGATCCTAAGACGGAGCTTCAGGAGCTTTTGCAAGGCAGGAATGAAGGGGTCCCCTATTACAAAACTATAGAACGCCGCGGCCCTGACCATGCGTTAAGCTTCAAGGTACAAGTTACTCTAGGTGATAAAGTTCTTGCGTCATCTTGGGGCGGTAGCATTAAGGAGGCGGAGTTTAAAGCCGCTGAGATGGTGTTAAAACAAATACGAATGTGAACGGCAGCAGCTATATATCGTTAAATGCGCTAAAAGCAACTGGCAAGATAACTAATAACAGTTATCTTGCCAGTTGCTTTTTATAACCGAGTTTTAAGTTAATAGTGGACAAATAATTCCAGAATAAATGTCAGTTATTTTTTAATATAAATTAATTTTTTTCTGACATTTAAATTTATGATATAATATAATTTATTAATGAATTTTTTCTCTAAAATTGCAAAAACTATTGACAGTTTTATCCTATTAGCTGTAATATTTGAAAGCCGAAACTAATAAATCTAATTTTATTTTTTTTTACATATTAACTGTGAAAAATTAAAAAATATTGCTCTAGGTTCTTGGTTTTGTCGTCTGATCACAATCATAGTAGTCTGTTTTGCATTCCTTTGATAAGGAAACGGTCTGTAAGTTGTAATGAGCTGATGACAATTTAATTATAATAATAGAAAAATATTTTTTTATTATAATTTTGCAGGAAATATGTTCCCATATATTACATTTATGGGTTTATAAACTAATAATAAAAGTCTATTTATTTACATTAAAGTCTGTAAAACTACTGATATATGAATTATTTTCATGTCAGTATAAGGATAAATTATTTTTTCATCGTGGTTTTTAAGTATTTAAGGTTTTTTGAAATAAAATATTTCTGTGTTATTAAATTATATTATTAGCTTGGAGTGATTGCCTTGCATCTGCGTACTGAAAGTTTGGATGATGAACCTAACCAGAAGAAGGTTTCTTCTGCTAAAAGAAGCACAAAATCGGTAGAGGTTAATCTTGATGTTATAAGAAGGTCTCGTGGTATTTCACAAAAAGATCTCGCGGACAAACTGAATTTATCACAGCCTGCGATATCAAATATTGAGACTTGCGGAAACTGCAGACTGGACACTTTGAAGAAATTCGCTGATGGTGTCGGTGGCAAGTTAGAGATAAAGATCAAATTTCCAGATGGAGTATCCTATAAGCTGTCCAGCCGCCGCTAAATACTGAAGGCTGTTTTAGGCATGGACAATCAAACAAACCACAATAAGTATTATGACTTATTTGCAACCGATTGCATAAAAATAAGAATTGGCGTATAATACCCTCAGCTTGCAGGATTGTGGGGGAAAATAATGGAAAACCGTATGTTTATCTTTTGTTTGCTGTCTATTTGTTCTGCCCCGCGCCGCGGGTCAATATGTGATTTATTGAGACTGCCTAAATAGGCAGTCTCATTTTTTTACTAATACGAGGAGGGGTCAAATTGGCAGAACTTAAGGAAAAAGCGCAGCTGATGAGCTCACAGGATTTAGCTCGAGTTATTCGCAGGATAGCGAATGAAATAGTTGAGCATAATAAGGGCACGGAAAATATGATTCTTGTCGGTATCCATAGGAGAGGGGTTTACCTCGCACGGCGCATTCAAAAAATTATTGAAGATACTGAAGGGTCGAAAGTTCCTTGCGGCGAGCTTGACATTACTCTGTACAGAGACGACCTTACCACCCTTTTTGAGCAGCCGATGGTTCACAGTACCAGAATGCCGCAGGACATTTCCGGTAAGAAAGTATTTTTGGTAGACGATGTACTTTACACAGGCCGCACAGTGCGTGCGGCGTTGGAGGCTTTAGTAGATTTAGGCCGCCCATCGCAGGTGCAGCTTGCGGTTATTATCGATAGGGGACACAGGGAGCTGCCTATTCATGCAGATATCTGCGGCAAAAATGTCCCTACCGCTAAGAATGAGGTTATAGAAGTAAAGGTGGAAGAGCTTGACGGAAAGGACGAGGTGGTAATCTGTGAACGCGATGCCTAGTGAAATCGGACAGCATGTATGGCGCCACAAAAATGTTATAGACCTTGACTGCTGGAGCAGAGAAGATCTCTATTTTCTCTTAGACCAGGCAAGACACATGGAAAATGTTATGGACAGGCCGATTAAAAAGGTTCCTGTCCTTCGAGGCAAGATGTGCGTAAATCTCTTTTTTGAAAACTCCACGCGCACCAGAGTATCTTTTGAACTTGCAGAGAAGATGCTTTCGGCTGACGTCGTGAACTGGTCTGTTTCCGGTTCGAGCCACGCTAAGGGAGAAACAATGAGAGATACTGCTTGGACACTGGAAGCTATGGGAGCTGATATTGTCGTAATGCGCCACGGAGCCGTCGGTGCGGCGCAGTATCTGGCGTCAAAGCTTAAGAGAGCGATTGTGCTTAACGCAGGCGATGGGACCCATGCGCACCCCACACAGGCTCTTCTTGATCTCTATACAGCTTGGAAGCATCTAGGAACTTTGGAAGGCAAGAAAATAGCCCTTGTAGGAGATGTGCTTCACAGCCGCGTCGCCCGCAGCGATGTTATAGGTTTTAAGACAATTGGCTGTGATGTGGTACTCTCCGGGCCTCCGACAATGATGCCGCGGGATGTGGAAGCTTTGGGCTGCCGTTATGAGAAAGATCCGAGAAAAGCGGTGGCGGATGCGGATATGGTCTACCTCCTTAGAATACAGAGAGAGCGTCAGCAGGACGGACTTTTCCCCTCGGTTGATGAGTACCACACGTGGTGGGGAGCGGATAACGAGCTTATGTCATACGCAAAGCCCGAAGCTTTGGCGATGCACCCAGGGCCGATTAACAGAGGTGTTGAGATAGCGTCAGAAGTAGCGGACGGACATCAGAGCGTGATACTTGAGCAGGTGCGTTCGGGAGTAGCAATCCGTATGGCACTTCTCTATCTCTGCGGAGGGGGCGCAAGATAATGGAAAAGACACTTTTTAGAGGTTTTAAAATTTTTGACGGACATAAATTTATCGCGGCTGATTCTCTGATTACAGAGGACGGCAAAATCATCAAAGTGGGAACGGATCTCAGCTGTGATGGTGCAGAAGTAATCGAGGGTGAGGGAAAAACTCTTGTTCCCGGTTTTATCGACCTTCACGCTCACTTCAGAGATCCTGGCGGAGAATGGAACGAAGATATCGCTTCCGGAGCCAACGCCGGAGCGGCAGGGGGCTTTACCACTCTTGTGGCTATGCCTAACACAAAACCGGCTATCTCAGAGCCATCGCTTATCGAGTATGTCCTAAGCCACGGCAAAGCAGCCGGAGCGTCGAGAATTCTTCCCGCGGGCTGCGTAAGCAAGGACAGAGAGGGAAAAGAGATGGCAGAGCTGCTGAAGATGGCGGAAGCCGGTGCAGTATTCTTTACCGATGACGGCGCACCGGTTGCCACCAGTAATCTCCTTCGTTTGGCTCTTCTTTATACCGGCAAAGACCAGCCGCGCATTATGGAACACCCGGAGGAGATCAGCCTCTTTAAGGGAGGACAGGTGCATGAAGGACGCGTGAGCGCTCTAAGCGGACTAAAGGGTATTCCAGCCGCCTCGGAAGAGATCGATGTTGCCCGCGGCATTGCCCTTGCCCGTGAGACAGGGGGGCGTATTCACTTCACCCACCTCAGCAGCAGAGGCGCGCTCGGGCTTATTCGCCAGGCGAAGAAGGAGGGGCTTGATATCACTTGTGACACGACTTTCCACCATCTTACGCTTAATGAGAATGCAGTCATTAACAGCGGTTATAATTCTCGCTACAAAGTCAACCCGCCGCTTCGCAGCATTGACGACCAGAAGGCTCTTTGGGAAGCTCTTCAAGACGGTACGGTTGATGCAATTGTCACAGACCACGCTCCCTGGCATATGGATGATAAAGACGAACCCTTCCAGGAAGCCCCTTTTGGAATAGCCTCTCTTGATTGCGCCGTAGCTGTGCTCATTGACTTTAGAAACAGAAATTACGAAGACGTGCCGATGGAGCTGATTTTCAGCAAAATGACATCTTCCCCAGCGGCTCTGCTTCCTGAGAAATGGCAGGGATTAGGTGTGATTGCCGAGGGGGCTCTTGCCGATATTACAATTATTGACGAGGAACGCACGCGCATTGTTGACTGTGCCGAGTGGAAGAGTAAGGCCCGCTGCTGTCCTTGGGAGGGGATCGCCCTCACCGGTTGGCCCGTTATGACCTTTGTCGAAGGGCGTAAGGTTTGGCAGGACAACGAAGAGATCTAAGAAAGATATTTTAGTCAAAGACGCAGAATGCAAATAAAAGGCTCTGCCTATTTTACCTGCTTGTCCCCAGGCTTATGTAAGGACGAACGGGCGCGATGGGCGGAGTTTTTTCATATCTTAATTTTTTAATCATCGGTAAATATCTGCGGCAGCGTAAATTACTTTCAGTTATAATATTAAAAATAGGAGGTGTCGGTATGGATAGTAAGCAATGCGGATTGATACTGGCGTTGGACCTTCCCACTCTTGACGGCGCCAGGGCGTTCTTGGAGAGGCTGGATAAGGCTACGCCATATGTAAAAGTAGGACCTAGATTATATGCAATGGGCGGAATCAGTTTTGCAAAAGAAATCATAAATATGGGTTATAATCTCTTTTTGGATTTGAAGCTTCATGATATTCCCAATACAGTTGCCTCAGCGGTGGAGCCGTTGTCGGAAATCGGGCTTTGGGCGCTGACGATACATACATCAGGCGGATATGAGATGATGGCGCGGTCGGTGGCTATGCGTAATAAAACGGGCAGTAACATGAACCTCTTTGGTATCACAGTACTGACCAGTCTTGGCGGAGAGCTCTGGAGCGATGTTCATCCAGGCTCGGATTTACAGAGTTCCCTTATAGCCAGAGCGGAAACAGCGGAAAGAGCCGGTCTTGACGGCATCGTCTGCTCTCCTTTGGATTTGGCTCTGCTCCAGGGGCGCGCCGAAAAGCTGGTTAGAGTTGTCCCCGGTATCCGTGCTGCAAAAGTAAGTACTGAAGATCAAACTCGTGTCGCTACTGCTGCCGAAGCTGCAAAGAGCGGTGCCGGCTATATTGTGGTAGGACGTCCAATATTGGAAGCTGCGGATCCAATAGCTGCGGCAAGGGAAATTTTAAACGATATAAGGGGGAAGATATAATGGACTGTTCATGCGGCTGTGGCTGCGGCGATGATGCTGTGTCTGTGCGTATTCAGGAAATGATGAAGGAGAGCGGTGCTCACCTTGAAGGTCACTTTAAACTTACCTCAGGTCTTCACAGCGGACACTATTTGCAGTGCGCGCTGATGCTGAGATTCCCTAAATTCGCGGCATATGCCGGCGAAAAGTTGGCAGAGCGTCTTGCTCCGTTCAAGCCTGACTTTATCCTTTCTCCAGCGCTGGGCGGGCTGATTATTGGTCATGAAGTGGCGCGTGCTCTTGATATACCCTTTATCTTTTGCGAACGTCAGGAGGGCAACATGGTTCTGCGTCGTTTCCCTGTTCCATCAGGCCGTTTCGCCCTAGTAGAGGACGTGGTTACGACGGGAAAGTCTTCCAGAGAGACTGCTCAGATACTAGTTGACAGCGGTGCTGAGTGGGTTGCCTCAGGCTCAGTAATCGACAGACGTCCCTCATGTGGTGATGATGGATGGGAACTGCACTCTCTTTGGAAGCTGGCATTTCCTGTTTATGAGCCTGATGACTGTCCTCTCTGCCGAGAAGGTATGCCTTTGGTGAAGCCAGGCAGCCGCCCCGATAAAAAATAATGACTACTCAGCCGCTGAGATTCCTTCATTGTAAGCTGATAGTTGTCTCAGCGGCATTTGCTCTGTGCCTCTGCTTGTTAGCCGCACCGGCCTCTGCGGCTAATTTTGCCGTGACGTCTCCTTGGGTTTACAACATCGCCTCATTTATCGCTGGCGATAACAACAATGTCCGGCCTCTTTCGGTTTGGAACGCTGATGGCAACGCCGCATTCGTCTCATCGCCGCGCGGCGGTGAATATATTATCGCCCTTGATTCAAAAGACGCAGTTCGTCTGAGAATCAGTTTAAAGAACAAACGTCTTTTTTTGCTTTACGAAAACATTCCTGTCACCGAGGGGCTGGTTCGAACGGCTTTCTATGACCCGGCAACTTTACCCTTTATCGCTCAAAAGGTGATGAAGGCGATGTCAGCTGCTGATAGCAGCCGCTATTCCTACTACCAGCGGCGTTTGGCAGAATTTCAGTCCCGCATTGAAAGCACCTTGGACGTAGGCAAGCACCTGTTAGGCAAAGCAAAAATATTGGATTTGACCGGTGCGCAGGGTGAATGGGTGCGTTCAGCTGTTCCAGGAGCGGTGCGCCCGCCGAAGGCCGTTTGGCAAGGTTGGCTGGACGGAGACAGCGAAGCACTGAGAGCCGCTCTTGATGAGGCCGCTAGACGTAAGTGGCTGATTTTGCTGGATCCGTGGACTCCGGCGGTTATACGTACTGCGGCCTCGCCTTATCCTTTTAGATTAACGCTTTCGCCTCCTTCGATGAAGCAAGATTATTTTCTTCATCTTCATGAAATATTTCTCGCTATCAACAGCAAAATTAAACAACATGCGGCAAATAATAACGTCAAGTAATATTGGGTGTAAAAACTGTTCCATATAATTACTTTTAATGTAAAATAGCGGTGCGTATAAAGTGTTCTATTGCGTATTGCTGATTGTTTAGGAATGGGGTTATATAATGCGTTACAGACCGATCATTTTTTCTGTGCTAATCTCAATGCTATTGTTTGCGGTGCCAATGTCTCTTTGCGCAGAGGAGAAGGCGACAATGGCGGCAGATAATATTTCCTACAACATAAACACCAAGAAAGCCAAAGCTTCCGGCAACGTGGTGAAGATCGGAAGAGCACACGTCTGAACTCCAGTCACAGCGATAGATCTC
>CAZFWP010000070.1:0-10724 GCA_964522805.1 uncultured Synergistaceae bacterium
CACGGCGGCAGCGCAGCCATCCGTTGAGTACAGCTTCCTTGCCGGCGTCTTCAAGTCTCGGTTCGCCGCAGAAGGTTGTTCTCTTCCAAGATGCGTCATAATGTCGTTCCATAAAATATTCCCTCTTTACCGTGAAGTTTGTATTATTGGCTGACTAAACTGCGAAGCCGCACTGTGGCGGTCCCGCAGAAATAAGTGTTTTACCTGAGTTTGTTAATGAGCTGCTCTACAGAAAGCTCTTCCTGCGTACCGTCTCCGAGATTCTTTACCGCAATAACTCCTTTGGCGATTTCCTCGCTGCCAAGAATGCAGGCGTATTGCGCCATATTCCCGGCACTCTTCATCTGGCTCTTCATGCTCTTAGCCATATAGTCCATATCAGCGGAGATTCTGTTCATACGCAAGGTGCGTACCAGATTCATTGTCTCAAGACGTGCATCCGGCTCTGCGGCGACAACAAAGACTTTGTTTCCAGGTTCTTTTCCAAAGCTACAGCCCTGGGCCTGCATTGTTAAAACGACGCGTTCAATTCCCGATGCGAAGCCGACTCCGGGGACATGAGGACCGCCGATAGCCTCGGAAAGGTTGTCATAGCGCCCGCCGCCGCAAACGGCGTTCTGCGAGCCAAGATCTCCAGAGAGGATCTCATAGGCTGTCTTTGTATAGTAGTCAAGTCCGCGCACCAACCGTTTATCATGTTTAACAATCGCGCCGATACGTTCCAGCCCGCGTGTGAGCTCTGCGAAGTGGTCTCTGCATTCATCACAGAGGTGGTCCATAATGGTGGGTGCGTTTTCGGTGATTTCTTTACATACGGGGCTTTTGCAGTCGAGGATACGCAGCGGGTTGCGGTCAAACCTGCTTTTACACGAGTCGCAAAGCTCCTCATATCTAGGTTTTAAATAATCCTGCAAGGCCTTTCTATAGACCGGACGGCATTTGGGACATCCGACGGAATTTAAAACAACCTGCAAATTTGAGAGACCGAGTCTGCGGTACAGCTCCATGGAAAAGTCGATGACTTCAAGGTCAACAAAGGGATCCTGTGCGCCCAAAGCTTCGATATCGAGCTGAACGAACTGACGGTAGCGTCCCTTCTGGGGGCGCTCATAGCGGAACATCGGGCCGATGCCCCAAAGTTTTGCCGGCTGCGTACCCTTTCTCATGTCATTCTCAAGGTATGAGCGAACCATAGATGCAGTCATCTCGGGGCGAAGAGTGATGCTCCTTCCGCCTCTGTCTTCAAACGTGTACATTTCCTTTTCGACAATATCCGTGGTCTCTCCTACTCCGCGGCAAAAAAGCTCTGTATGTTCAAATATCGGCAGATGCACTTCTCTATATCCATAGTCATCTGCCACATCACGGCAGATGCCTGTTACGTATGCCCACTTCCAAGACTCGTCTCCGAGTATGTCTCTTGTTCCGCGCGGTGCTTTGATTGCTTCCACAATGACCGCCTCCCAAAGATAGATTTTGAACCCAATTAAACATTAATGATACTTCAACATAACCATTTTTTACAAGTAGTATTATACATAAATTTTGTACTATAATATATTCCTGCATATCATATTACGGAGGCCATCGAAATTGAGAAAAATCTTATCATATGTTTTATTTGCGGCACTGCTCCTCTCTTTACCGGGAACAGCCCTAGCCGCTAAATGGGTGCCAAAAGCTGATGAGTACTGGATTCAAGTTAATAAAGAACAACTACGTCTCTCTCTATATAAAGGCAGGGAGGTACAGAAATCATGGTACGTTTCCATCGGGAAGGGCAAAGGTACAGAGAAAACATCGCGAATGGATCTGATTACCCCCGCTGGCACATACACCATTTACCGTGTTGTAGAAGACGCATCAAAGCTTGTCTTTGATCCCAAATGGTTTGCCGAAGAGGGTGAGCCGCAAGAGGGCGTTTACGGTACAAAACTGATATCTTTTTACAACAAGTGGCAGATAGCTGTCCATGGCACAAACGCGCCTTGGTCTGTCGGCCGCAGGGCAACACATGGCTGCATCAGAATGAGAAACAAAGAAATAGAAGACCTAACCACCTATGTTAAGCCGAAGATGAAAATAGAGATAGTGGAGAAGAACCAATCTCTACCGTTTTACAAAGACACTCTATAAACTGGAGGAGATAAAATGAGCCGTGCCTTTGTTAAAGAAGACGATGGTGAACAGGGGAATGCCATTTCCGAAATACAGCGCCGCGAAGGAAAAATAGAATGGCTTAATATCCAAGAGAAAAAGTTGGCGCGCCTTCTTGAGGCCTCTGAAAAAGGAACTTCGAACGATCCGAAACTTCAAAAATGGATAGACGAAACCAAAATTGATATAGAAAAAACACGAACCGAGTTGGGGTACAGCTCGGAAACAGATTAACAATAAATCAGGAGGTGCCGCAATGGCAAAGCTTCGTTACTTAGGACACAGCGCGTTTTATTTAGAAGGAGAAGGGCTGATGGCGTTGATTGACCCCTTCCTCACAGGTAATCCTCAGACCTCAGCGAAACCGTCTGACTTTACCGGCCTCAACGCTATATTTGTAACTCACGGACATGGCGACCACCTGGGAAACGCCGTAGAAATAGCCCAAAAAACCGGTGCCTCAGTCTTTGCCTGTAACGAACTTGCCGCCCATATAGCCTCCTACGGAGTCAAAGTCGAGGGTATGCAAGTAGGCGGGCGGGCGAAGTTCCCCTTTGGACGTGTAAAACTGACGCCGGCGTGGCACGGTTCACCTGTTGTTATAGAGGGTCAAAGCCGTTATGCCGGAATAGCCTGCGGTGTTGTTATTGAAATAGAGGGCAAAAAAATATATCATGCCGGTGACACCGGACTTACCGTGGAAATGACGCTGCTGGAAGAAGAAAACATCGATATCGCTATGCTTCCTATCGGCGGATACTACACAATGGATATTGACGATGCTGTGAGAGCCGTAAAAATGATCAAACCAAAAATAACAGTGCCAATGCACTACGACACCTTTCCGCTGATAAAAGCCGACCCCGGTGAATTTGCCGCGAAGGTTGAGAAAGAGTTTGGTGCGGTAAAAATTCTCCACCCCGGAGAAGAGCTGGAGTTTTAAACGCGCACCTCATAATATCAATACATTGCAATGCTCATTTTTTGCTTGCCTTGTGCGCTCTTTTCCCCTTTTCATCATTGTGGCTTAAGGTTAGAATAAAAGCAGACAGCAACCAAAAACATATCGAAATATCCTCAGGAGGAGATTCCCATGGATTTGAACAGTAAAGCATACCAAGAACTTCTAAAAAAACGTCCTTTAAACGTGCAGGCACGTTTCGGCAATGAGGCTATGGGGCTTGTCAGCGGGCGCGACATCATCGCCGCCAACAAAGAGGTTGACTCCATTGTCCTCGCTGCAAACGTGCGCCACCCACTGGTCATCAAAGCGGTGATGCAGGCTGCCAAAAACAAAAATGCGGCAGTGCTCTTGGAAATAGCCAAATCAGAAGCCACGTACTGCGGCGCCAACTATGTCAATATCCCCGAATATGCCTTGAAATACTCCGCGGAAATGGGACATGGCGCAGTATTTGGGCTCCACGTTGATCACTACGCCATCAAGAGCCCTGACGACGTTCTCAAAGGCGTGCCCCACCTCAACAGCATTTTGATGAACGGATTTACCTCTGTCGCAATTGACGCCTCACACCTCAACGACTATGACAACTTCACTGCAACTCGTTCAATCTGCGGCTGGCTGCCCTCCGAACTAGGACTCGAAGTCGAAGTCGGAGAAATAAAAGGCGCGGGTGAACTATCCACAGTAGAAGAAGCTCTCTACTACATCGGCGGGCTCAATTCATGGGGAATCTTCCCTGACTACTTGGCTATCTCCAACGGCAGTCTGCATGGAACATACGACCCCTCTGCCGGACAGATGGAGGGTATTGACCTTGGCAGGACTAAGGAGATAGCGGATGCAATCGCCCCATATGGTGTCTCCATCGCCCAGCACGGAATATCAGGCACGCCGCTGCACAAAGTATCAACGTTCCGCAAATACGGCATACGCAAAGGAAATGTAGCCACGCTTTTCCAGAATGTCTATTTCGGAATAAAAATGGATCCTGAAACCGGTAACGCTGTCATCGAAAACGGTTCATACGTAAAAGATGCTGACCGCGGCATCTCTATGGAGCTTTGGAACGAAATCACCGCTGCCGGAGATGAAAAAGGCATGAGCCGCAAGAGCGGAGACTACAAAAAACTCAACATCTCCTTCTGCGACAAAATCTTAGCAGAGCCAAAAGCGATAATCGACAGAACTGTTGACGAAATGACATGGTGGGCAGAACGCTTCATCACCGCGTTTGGCGCGGAGGACAGCGCGGATGCGGTGGCTGCGGTGATGTCACGCAGAACGGACCACAATGCCTCACCGGAACGCGCTGTTTTGGGAAAACGTTGCTACTACACAGCAGATAACGCCCCCGGACATGGCGGCAACGACGGCAAAAACTACGACGACTAATAGTAAAAACTTGCTGTACTATCAATAAAACAGAAAATAAATTACAGATAAATAAGTTAAACGACATAGAGACGCTCAATTTTTCAAATGAGCGTCTCTATGTCGTTGATGAAATGGCGCTAGCTTAATTTTAATAAATATTGTCAATAAAAAGGTGTTTTTTTGCCGAAACTAGTATAAAATATCTTTGTGAGAAAATAGAACTGTTTCACAAGTCGAAGCGGTAACACACACAGTGGCTGTTATTTGCGGGGTTTCCTGCGGTCAGTTCGGATTTATTCCGATAAATAAAATCATAGGAGGCAGCATGATGAAAAAGTTTTTGGCAGCAATACTACTTGTTTCAATGCTTCTGGTGTCAAGCGCGGCAATGGCGGGCGAAAAGCTCACAGTCTACACTTCAATGAAAGATTCTCTCATTGGAGCACTCAAAGATGAATTCCTCAAAAAGAACCCCGGAATTGAATTTGACGCTTATGTCGCCGGAGCAGGCAAACTGATGGCAAAGATAGCGGCTGAACGCGAAGCGGGAAAGCTTGTTGTCGATGTCCTCTGGCACAGTGAAGTTCCCGATTTCTACCAGCTTAAAAAAGAGGGCGTACTTCAACCCTACAAATCACCGAACGTTAAATATGTAGAAAGCCCCGTAAAAGAGCCGGAAGGATACTTCACCCCGGCGCGTAACGGAACACTGGGAATAGTCTACAACACACGCTTCATAAAAAAGGCTCCTAAATCATGGAAGGACGTGCTGGGAGCTGATTACAAAGACGCTTTTGGCGTAGCGGATCCCGCCCTTTCAGGCACAGCTTACGGCAGTGTTGCTGCGCTCTCCAAACTCTACACATGGAAATACTTTGAAGACGTCCACAAAAACGGGGGCATTCTTGGCAAGGGTTCGGGACAGGTCATTGACGACACTGCAATGGGCGACCTTGTAGCCTGTATCGGTGTTGACTATATTACCATGTCGAAAATTAAAAAAGGCGCGACTTTGGCCATGGCATATCCCAAAGAGACCATTGTCCTCCCCAGCCCGGTAGCCATTATGAAAAATACACCTAACCTCCCGGCGGCCAAGAAATTTGTAGACTTCCTGCTGTCAAAGGAAGGACAGCAGATAATCGCCGACAACTACACTCTGCCGGTAAGAACAGATATCAAAATTCCCAAAGACAGCCCGCTTCCTTCGCCGCACGAAGCAGTCGTCAACGCCATCAAGCTTGATTTTAAGAACATGAGCGCGGAAAAAGAAAACACCATCAAAAAATTCAAAGACATAATGCGTCCCGGCAAATAACGTAATAAAGTACGTTTAGCGGGGAAGGCCTTAAAACAAGGTCCTTCCTCGCTTTTACTTGAAAGGAGATGATTGGTTTGGCGGAAGTGAGACTTGAAAACGTGCGCAAAGCATATGGCAAAAAAACAGTCTACTCGGATCTAAACCTTACCATCAATGACGGAGAGTGCTTCACTCTGCTCGGTCCCTCCGGCTGCGGCAAAACAGTGATGCTGAGAATGATTGCCGGATTTGAGCAGCCCGATGCCGGAATCATTAAAATAGGCGGTGAGATCCTCTCTTCTCCTGCCGATAAAATAATGGTGCCGCCCGAAGAAAGATCGCTGGGCGTCGTTTTTCAGGACTATGCAGTATGGCCTCATATGACTGTAAAAGAAAATGTTATCTACCCGCTGAAAATACAGAAAATAGCCAAACAAGAAGCGGAGGCCAGAACTCAAGATGCCATTAACAGCGTCAATCTCACCGGTTTAGAAGATAGGCTGCCGTCGCAGCTTTCGGGTGGGCAGCAGCAGCGCGTAGCACTCGCCAGAGCTTTGGTGGCGGAGCCTAAACTCATGCTCCTTGATGAGCCGCTGACAAACTTAGATGCCAACTTGAGAGAGGAAATGCGATTTGAAATTAGAGAGCTGCAAAGAAGAAAGGGCGTCACCGTCCTCTACGTCACTCACGACCAAGAAATAGCCTTGGCGATATCAGACCGCATGGCGGTGTTGGACAAAGACGGGCGCATCTGCCAAATAGGCAACCCTGTAGACGTATTTGAAAGACCTTCCAACGCCTTTGTCTTTCGCTTCATGGGCGTGGCCAATATGGTACCCATTGACGTGAGGGAAAACAAAATCTTTGTCAAAAACACCGACGCTGTGCTCTCCGATAGTGTTCCCGGCTTTGTGCCCAACAACCCTGTTCTTGGCTGCCGCCCATCAGACGTGGACATAATCCGTGAACCTGAACCTGGAATGCCCACGGCGACGGTAAAAAGGGTCAATCTACTCGGTCCCATCGTTGACCAGAGGCTTGACTTCGCCGGAATGGAGCTTCGTGCGCAAATAGACACGCACAAAGCTGTGGACTTGAACCTGATATTCAAAGAGGGCGACAAAGTCGGCATAAAACTCGCCAACCAACTGCTCTTTGATTCCGCAACATTGGAAGGGGTGAGCGGCGATGCTTAACCGCGGCGGTAAAAAGTGGGGTATGGCAGAGTTCATCTTCATACTTGCCGTGCTCATCTTGGTAGTAATTGTCGCTCTGCCGGTCGTGCTCATATTCTGGACTTCGTTTGTAGTGGAAGGACACCTCAACATACAGGCAGTCATGGACACCATCATGCAGGAAGACACCTTTCAAGCGCTGAAAATGTCCATCATGATCGCTGCCTGTGTCACTGTCACCTGCACCTTTGTCGGCACTCTCTTCGCCTGGCTTGTGACCAGAACAGACCTACCCTTCAAACAGACCATGAAAGTGCTCTTCACCGTTCCCTTCATGCTACCTGCCTTTATCGGCGCTCTGGCGTGGAAAATGCTTCTCTCGCCGCGGGCCGGCTACATCAACCAAATATGGATGGCTATAACCGGTACAAGACATGCTCTCTTCAATGTCTACGGTTTTTGGGGTATCGTTGTCATCGAAACCATGTACCTCTTCCCCTTTGTGTTTATCCAGGTGAGCGGCGCTCTTGAACGCATGGACCCCACGCTGGAAGAATCAGCGCGCATATCGGGAGCGGGACTATTTACCATCACCAGAAAAATCACCATTCCCCTTATCATGCCGGCCGTTGTCGCCGGCGCGCTGCTTGTCTGCCTCTACTCGCTCTCGCACTTCGGCACTCCTGCTATATTGGGCACTGAAGTTGGCATCTACACCATACCGACGATGATTTACGAACTTATTCACCAAAGCGCGGGAAGCTTTGCCGCCATTAGGGCAGCAACGGTACTTTCCGTGGTGCTGGTGCTCTCTGCTGCTGTTATCCTCTACGCGCAAAATAAAGTCATCAAATCGGGAAGATTTCAGATAATCGCCGGCAAAAGCGTGCGCCCCTCGGTTCTCAAGCTCCGTGGGCTGAGAATGCCGCTATTCATCTTCTGCTGCATATATTTGCTCATTACAGTGGTCATGCCGACGGTGACTATCTTTTTGGTTGGGTTCCTCAAAACATACGGACTGCCTGTGGCTCTTGAAAACATGACCTTTGAAAATTTCAGGTACGTGCTCTTTGAATGGAAACTCACCAAAGACGCTATCTGGAACTCCCTCTACCTCTCACTCTCCGCTGCCTTTGTCACCATGATAGCCGGCGGCATCATCTCATACGTTCTTGTGAAAATGAAAGTTCGCGGAAAATGGTTTCTGGAGTTCTTGGGGCTTCTGCCCTTCTCCCTCCCTGGGACGGTTATTGCTCTCGGAGTCATACTCACATGGAGCGGACGCTTTGGTGTGAACATCTACAACACTGCCTGGATAATCTTTGTCGCCTACATCGCCCGCTACATGGCCTTCTCGCTCAAATCAAACAGCGCCGCCTTGGAACAGGTGCATGACTCACTGGTTGAAGCCAGCCGCGCGAGTGGTGCCACGCCTTGGCAGGCTCTGCGCGACATTGTCATTCCTCTAATCAGACCTGGTATGGTTGCGGCGTTCTTCCTCATATTCCTCCCAGCATTGAGAGAACTGACAACATCTGTACTGCTCTATGGTCCGACTACCAGAACCATCGGTGTGGCTATTTACACACTCAATGAAGACGGAGAAACAGTCTATGCGTGCGCTCTCGCCGGAGTGGCGCTGCTTCTCATTGTCGGCGGCGAAATCCTCATAAAGCGCTTCTTTGAAAAGAAAAAACGCAAAGACAACGGAGGTGCGTAAAGATGGCCTTTGTAGAACTAAGACACGTAACAAAACTTTTCGGACAGGTGCGCGCGGTTGACGACCTCAACCTGGAAATAGAAAAAGGGGAGTGCTTCTCCTTTCTCGGCCCCTCCGGCTGCGGCAAAACCACGACCCTGCGCATGGTGGCAGGATTTGAAGACCTCGATGAGGGAGAAATCGAAGTTGGCGGTAAAATGATCTCCTCCAGCCACAAAAATTACTACCTCCCCCCGGAAAACCGTGAGTTTGGCATGGTGTTTCAAGCTTTTGCCGTCTGGCCGCACATGACAGTCTATGATAATGTGGCCTTTCCGCTTAAAATCAAAAAAATGCCCAAGTCGGAAATAGAGATGCGCACAAAACAGGCACTTGCCAACACTAACCTGACAAAACAGGCGCAGCTCTATCCCAACGACCTTTCGGGAGGGGAGAAACAGCGCATCGCGTTGGCTCGTGCCCTTTCCATTAACCCTGGGCTGCTGCTTTTGGACGAGCCGCTCTCCAACCTCGACCCCCATCTTCGCGAAGAAATGCGTTTTGAGATCAAAGACCTCCAACGCAAATACGATTTCGCTATAATCTATGTAACCCATGACCAGTCTGAAGCAATGGCTCTCTCAGACAGAATAATGGTAATGAGGGACGGGAAAACGCAGCAAATTGACACGCCGCTCAACATCTACGCAAAACCGGCCAACAAATTCGTCTTTAGCTTCATCGGTCTCTCCAACTTCATCGCTGCCTCTGTCCAAGATGGCAGGGCGATACTAGAGGATGCTTCCGACGCCGGATACATTACGGCCAAAGTACCACGGCAATTCGCTTCTGCGCGCAAAGCCACGATTGCTTGTCGTCCTGCAGAGATAGACTTCACCTCTCGAGATAAAGGCACCATTTGTGGCGTAATTGACAGAATGGCTTACCTTGGAGAAATAGTTGATTACATCGTTAAAATCGGCTCACAGGAAATCAGAATCCAAAAGGGCAGGCGTGAGCCGCGCTACAATGTGGGCGACACCTGCTTCCTTGACTTCTCAAGAGTGTCCTGGTACGATTAAACTGTCTCACTGAAAATTCACAAAAATATATTTAAAAATGGTTTCCCCCTAAGCATGTCAGAGAGGGAAACCATTTTTTCTCTCATAAGCCAATGAAAGTGTACTACAATAAGTGAAAAAAATCGCTATAATGCCGCCTCAGGTGAGGTTTTTGTTCTGAATGTGAAAAAACAAACTTGATTTACTTCTAGTTTTATTCAACCGCCACAATACTTATCTATGCGGGTAATATATAATCCGTATTAATGAAGTTTTCTCATAGATTATACGTGCACGGTTTATCATGGGACTACAAACAAAGGCGGAGTAACACAGAATATCTATGTTTTCAGCATAAGCGTTGATAAGCAGAATTCATCCTCTGGATTATGCTCACACGCGAAGAGATTCGTGGATTTGTGCAAAATTACCTTTCTCTGATGCAGGAGAAGCTTTGTAGACTATTGAATGGGAGAGATTTATCAATGGAGAGAGAACGCGTTGATGTTTCAAATGTTATCAAGTTTGCCGGAACTTTTATAGCCTTTCTAATCGGTTCCGGTTTTGCGACAGGTCAGGAAATACTTCAGTATTTTACATCTTATGGTCTTAATGGTCTCTTGACCGGACTGCTCATGCTGGTCCTTTTTGTCTACGTTGGAGCTGACTTTATCAGAGTCGGTTTCAAGCAGGACTTCAAAAAAGGCAGCGACATTTTCGCATATTACTGCGGCAAGCATATTGGTATGGCATACGACTATTTTACAATCGCATTCCTTTTCATGTCATACGTTGTCATGATTGCCGGAGCAGGCGCTACACTTAACCAGCACTTCGGTGTTCCCTACACGGCCGGTGCAATAGCCATGATGCTTCTTGCCGGAGGAACCGTTATCATGGGACTTGGACGCATAGTTGACGTTATCGGCAGAATGGGTCCTGTGATCGTCGTACTTGCTATCGGTCTCGGACTCATATCAGTATTCAAAAACCC
>CAZFWP010000071.1:0-10086 GCA_964522805.1 uncultured Synergistaceae bacterium
TCGGCCACTCCGGGAGACTATGAGTTTGCCCACTCACAGCAAGTGGTGGAGCAGCTTATCCGCCCAACGGGGGTAACAGACCCGCAAGTAGAGATACACCCGGCCACAGGGCAGGTTGACGACATTATCGGCGAAGTTCGCCCCATTATTGAGCGCGGCGAACGGGTACTGATTTCTACTTTGACCAAAAGGTCTGCCGAAGATTTGGCTGAGTATATGGCTGAGCTTGGCATAAAGGTACGTTACATCCATTCTGAACTTGATACTTTTGAACGGGCGGAATTAATCAGGGATTTGCGTCTTGGGGTATTTGCCGTGCTAGTGGGAGTTAACTTGCTGAGAGAGGGTATTGACTTGCCCGAGGTATCTCTTGTGGCAATACTTGATGCGGACAGAGAGGGCTATCTGCGCTCTCACCGCTCCCTTATCCAGATGATCGGGCGCGCTGCGAGAAATCAGGCTGGGAAGGTTATTTTGTATGCTGACAGAGTAACAGACAGCATTGACACAGCAATGAAAGAGACTGAGCGCCGCAGAGTCAGGCAGATGGAATATAACGAACAGCATGGCATTACTCCGCATACGATTTCAAAGGCGATAAAAGACCTTCTTCCTGCGGAGTTAATGGAGGATGGCGTCCAAGCTGGAACTAGAGCCGTATCTCCGCGTGCGGCAGATAATGTTGACCATGATATTAAAGAATTGGAAAAGATGATGTGGGATGCCGTTGAAAAGTTAGATTTTGAACGGGCAGCTGAGTTGAGAGACAGAATACAACAGATGAAAGGTGACGCAAGAATTGGAACAAACAATAAAAATTACCGGCGCAAGGCAACACAATCTAAAAAATATCGACGTAGAAATTCCTAAAAATAAAATTGTTGTTGTAACAGGACCATCAGGGTCGGGGAAATCTTCTTTGGCCTTTGACACCGTCTATGCAGAGGGGCAGCGGCGTTACGTAGAGTCGCTATCCTCCTACGCGAGACAGTTTCTTGGAATGTCCGATAAGCCTGATGTTGACGATATTACAGGATTGTCTCCCGCTATTTCCATAGAACAGAAGGGTACCAGTCATAACCCGCGTTCGACCGTGGGTACTGTAACGGAGATTTATGACTACCTGCGCCTTCTGTTTGGCAGAGCGGGAACACCGCATTGCCCCAAATGCGGTAAGGAAGTCCACCGTTACAGCGTGGACGAAATCATTGAGAGAATTTTTCGCGATTACGACGGTAAGCCCTTAGAAATATTGTCGCCTCTTGTCAAAGGGAAGAAGGGCGAATACCGTAATTTACTTTTAAAGCTGCACCAGCAGGGATATCTTCGTGCACGCATTGACGGTACAATGCTTTGGCTGGAAGAACAGGTTGAGCTGGATAAAAAGAAACGCCACACCATCGAATGTGTCATAGACCGTTTACGTGTCAAAGAAGAAAATCGCTCCAGACTGGCAGAAGCGGTGGAAATGTCTTTGAAACTTTCCGATGGCTTTGTACTATTGGTCTCTGCCGATATGGAAGAACTGGAGCTGACAGAAAAGTATATCTGCCCAACTTGCGAGATAAGCCTTCCGGATATTGAGCCGCGGTTATTTTCTTTTAATAACCCATTTGGTGCCTGCCCTGATTGTTCAGGTTTAGGTGCTCATTTACACTTTTCGGAAGAGCTTGCCGTCAACGGTGACCTACCTATCGGCGAGGGAGGTTTCATTCCTTGGAAAAGTATGAAATACATGGTTCAAAAGGCGGAGCAGCTTGCCGCCAGGCATGAAGGCTGGGACCTCTCAAAACCCTTCAAAGAACTGCCTGAAGAGGTGCGGCAGGTGCTCCTTTACGGCTCGGATGAAGTTATCCCGATGGTGTTCACGGACAAAAATGGTGACTCAGAATACAATGGACACTATATTGGACTTATCCCTTGGCTGGAAAAACGTCTAAATGAGACAGAGTCTGATGCGTACAGAGAAGAGCTCCTTCGTTTTCAAACAGAGGATCAGTGCTCGGCATGTCACGGGGCGCGCCTGAAACCGGAGGCGCTGGCTGTTACTCTGGGAGGCTACAATATTGCTGCTCTTACGGAGATGCCGGTAGAAGAACTCATTGGTGTGCTAAATAACCTACAGCTCGGCGACAGGGAGCGGAAAATTGTCGGATTGGCCTTAGTAGAAGTGCAAAAGAGGCTGGCTTTTCTCAATGATGTGGGCGCCGGATATCTTAGCCTTTCAAGACGGGCCGACACACTAAGCGGCGGCGAAAGTCAAAGGATTCGGTTGGCAACACAAATAGGTTCTCAGCTGACAGGAGTTCTGTATGTACTGGACGAACCTACTATCGGACTGCATCCGCGTGACACCAACAGGCTGCTTGATACGCTTAGAGCCATTAGGGATATCGGCAACACCGTGCTGGTTGTTGAACACGACAGAGACACAATGCTCGCGGCTGACCATGTAATTGAACTTGGCCCGGCGGCAGGAGAGCTTGGCGGTGAATTGATAGCGAGTGGCAGTGCGGAAGAGATTATAAAGGGCAATTCTTCAACAGCGGCGTATCTGCGCGGAGAAGAAGACGGCACTTTTCGCCCTGCGCCGCAAAGACGTACGCCCTCCGGTACCCTTACAGTAAGTGGTGCCTGCCATAATAACCTTAAAAAACTAAACATAGACATCCCTTTAGGCGTTTTAGCTGCTTTTAGCGGCGTATCCGGTTCGGGAAAGAGCACATTGCTTTATGAAATATTGTATAAAGGACTTCGCGGTAAATTTGATAAAGAATACAGAGAACGAGGAGGCAAAGTTGACTCAATCAGCGGTTACGAGTCTCTTCGCAACATTGTGCTTGTTGACCAAAGCCCCATAGGGCGCACTCCGCGATCCAACCCTGCCACCTACACCGGCGTTTTTACACCGATTAGAGAATTCTTCGCACAGCTTCAGGAATCAAAGCTGCGCGGCTATCTGCCGGGACGATTCAGCTTTAATGTCAAGGGCGGAAGGTGCGAAGCATGTAACGGCGACGGAGTTTTAAAAGTGTCGATGCTTTTTCTTCCTGATGTCTATGTTAAGTGTGATGTATGTAAAGGACAGCGTTACAATAGGGAGACGCTGGAAGTGCGTCACAAGGGGCTTTCTATCGCCGATGTGTTAAACTTAACAGTTGACGAGGCTGTGGAGCATTTTAAAGATATTCCGCGTATCGCCAACAAACTGACTGTGATGCAGGAGGCCGGCCTTGGCTACATAAAACTGGGACAATCTGCAACCACGCTGAGTGGGGGAGAGGCACAGAGGGTTAAGTTAGCTACAGAGCTGGGGAAAAAGTTCCGTGGAAATACCCTCTACTTGCTTGATGAACCAACTACTGGACTGCACTATACCGACGTCAAGAAACTTTTGAAACTTATTCACAAACTTGTTGACCAAGGAAATTCCGTGCTTGCCATCGAACACAACCTTGACGTGCTAGCCTCCTCCGATTATATAATGGACCTTGGCCCAGAGGGAGGACGGCGGGGAGGCAAACTGATTGCTAAGGGTACACCGGAAGAAATCGCCCGTTCCAAGGGGCCGACAGGTAAATACTTATCTGAATTTTTAAGAGACATCAAGGAAGGAAAGAAAAATAAATGAATGAAGCGGAAAAGAAAATAAACGAAGATATTTGCTGGGGAAGAAATCCGGTTACAGCACTTTTGGAAGAATCCCCCGACAGATGCACGAAGGTCCTGATAGCGAAGACAGTTCTGCCCCATATCAAAACAAAAATAATTGACCTATGCCGCGCAGCCAACGTAGCGTTCCAAAACGTGGATACGCCTGCTCTTGACCGCCTTACAAACAAAGAAAACCACCAAGGCGTGGTGGCATACATGGCTCCGATGAAACTGTGGGATGCGGATGAGCTCTTACAAATATTGCCGCCTGCTCCAGAACCGGTGATGATTTTGCTCTGCGATCACATACAAGACCCACACAATTTGGGAGCGGTGGTTAGAAGCGCTGAAGCTGCTGGAGCTTCTGCTGTAATGATTCCCAAGCGCGGCGGCTGCCTGCCTACCGGAACTGTTGTAAAAACAAGTGCCGGAGCAGCTCTTCGCCTACCCTTAGCTAAAGTAGGCAATATTTCTCAAGCGATCAGAAGTCTTCAAGAAAATGGCTTTTGGGTCGTAGGCTTGGCGATGGAGGGGCGGGAAACACTGTTTAAAGCCGATATGCCTCCAAGGACTGTCTTTGTCGTTGGCGCGGAAGGAGAAGGACTTGGCACGGCAGTATCTAAATCATGTGACGAACTGAGAAATATACCCATGAAAGGTACTACAGGATCACTCAATGCCTCTGTCGCAGCCTCCCTAGCGATGTTTGAGTGGACACGCTCGTTAAAAGTTTGACCGTTTTCAGAATAAGTGATACAATTTTCTAACAAATTCAGATGAAATTTCTGGAAGAGTGGGGTGTGCCCACTCTTCTTTTGTTACAGGAGGAAAATCTTGAACAAAGAAAGATTAGACGTGATTTTTGCAGAACTGAAAAACAGAATATCTCTTCTGGGCTACGACTGTGCCGGTTCAGAGCTTATTAACGAGGACGGAATGAATCTTCTGCGGGTTTATCTTGATATGCCCGGGGGCGTTGATTTATCGGATTGTGAAACTGTCGCTAGGGAAGTTACCGATTACCTTGATACGGCAGAGAAAGATTTGCCGGAGAAATATTTCTTAGAAGTAAGCTCTTTGGGACTTGAACGCCCATTCTTTTCCGCTGAAGACTATACGGCGCACATAGGCAAAGAGGCTCGTCTCGTTGTCAAGGGTAACAAGGAGATCGTTGGACTGATAAAAGCTGTAAACGAAAACATTTCTGTTGTAATAGCATTAAAAGACGGGGATAGAACCGTTCTCTTTTCAGATATAAAAAGAGGTTCGTTGGTGTATAAAAAAGAAACCGGCGAGAAAAAGACATTCAAAAAAATTCCCAAGAAAAAGAAAAAATAAGTTGGCTAAGAAGCGACATCATAAAATTTTAAGAGAGGAGTCGAATAGATGCAGCTTGGAAAAGATTTTAAAAAAGTTTTAACACAGATAGAGGTAGACAAGGGACTTTCTGAGGAAATTATCGTCTCAAGTCTTGAGGCTGCGATGATCTCCGCGTACAAAAAGTTCAAGGGCGGCAATCAGACTATGGAAGTATACATAGATGTCGAAACAGGAGAGGTCACGCTCTACGAAGTTCGTATGGTGGTTGAGAGCATTGAAAACCCTGACAGTGAGATAACATACGAAGAGGCGACAAAAAGAGGCTATACAGACCTTGAGATTGGTGACGTTATCCGCAGAGAGGTCTTCCCGGAAAACTTCGGACGCATCGCGGCACAGACTGCGCGCCAAGTCATTATTCAGCGTCTGAAAGATGCGGAAAGACAAGTGGTCTATGAGCAGTTTGCAGATAAGATCGGCAATGTTGTAACGGGCACCATCTTTAAAGCTGAGGGAGACCAGATCCTTGTTCGCCTTAATGAGAAGTCAGAAGCGATAATGCCAAAAGAAGAGCGCATAATAGGAGAAAAATATCTCCCGGGAGACAGGATGAAATTCTATCTCCTAGATGTCCGTCAAACGACGCGCGGTCCGCGAATCATCGTTTCAAGAACTCATCCCGGTCTTTTGAGGCGGTTACTTGAAATAGAAGTTCCCGAAATACAGGACGGTATAGTAGAGATCAGAAATATTGTCCGTGAAGCTGGAACAAGGGCAAAAATAGCTGTCGCGACGCTTGATGTCAACGTAGAACCGCTTGGTGCTTGCGTTGGTAAACAGGGAGGCAGAATTAAGTCTATCAGCAGTGAACTCAATGGAGAAAGAATTGACATAATCGTCTGGAGTACAGACATCCTGACATACATCAGAAATGCGCTTTCACCAGCGAAGATCCTAAAAGTAGAACCACTGCTTGATCAGGATCGTTCCGCTCTGGCCTTTGTCCGCTCAGACCAACTTTCCCTCGCTATCGGAAAGGCGGGACAAAATGTGCGTCTTGCAGCCAGACTCACGGGATGGAAGATTGACATAAAAGTCAAAGAAGACGAAAAGCTGCCGACAATGAAAGACCTATTCTTTGACATCTCCGACCCCGTAGAAGAAGAGAAATAATAATTAATGCCGACTGATTCTCAAAAATTGCCGCTGCCCAAAAAAAAGCGCCCGCGTACTTGCGTAGCGTGCGGCGAAGAATCACCTAAAAGAGCTCTTATGCGTGTGGTAAGAACCCCGGAGGGCAAGGTGGAATTTGACAGTACTGGCAAGGCTAACGGCAGGGGTGCTTATGTTTGCGCGAGACTGGAATGTGTGCGTGCGGCGAAAAAGAAAAAAGCACTTGGACGTGCCCTCAAAGTTCAAATAGAGGACTCGATTTACGAGGTTCTTGAAGCGCAATGTGAGGAAGAGAGAGCAGGTAATTAGCGTATGACTGATGTAAACGGCAAAATAATGGATATACTGGGATTGGCCAGACGCGCAGGTAAACTGATCATGGGCCAGGATCATGTTTTTGCCGAATTAAAAAAACGTGAGCAGCTTTTGGTTATCGTGACCAATGACTGTTCAAAAAATGTGTTAAGAAGCGTAGATGCCGGCGTGGAACGTGCCGAGGTCTTAAAAATTATATTAAATAATATTGACAGAACCGCACTCGGAGAGCATTTAGGCGTAAGAGGCGCTCAAATTGCCGCCATACCGATGCAGTCTGGTTTTGCCAAAAAGATTTTGTTATTAAATGACAGGAGTGATGCCGATGAGTAAAATGCGAGTTTACGAGCTAGCGAAATTGCTTGAAAAAAGCAATACAGAAATGGTTGATATACTCACAGACTTAGGCGTCAGCGTTAAATCACATATGAGTTCCGTTGATGATGATGCTGTCGCTTTAGTGGAAGCGTCTTTAAAAGATAGGGCGGCAGCAAAAGAAAAAGCCGCAGAAGAAGCAGTGCAGACATACCCGGAAGTTGTATTGAAAGAGGGCTGCTCCGTCTCCGAAGTTGTCTCTGCAATTGACGAAAAACCCAGTTCTGCCGTTAAATTTTTGATGGCAGCAGGTTTAATGATACCGGCGACCGCCAGAGCAGACGAAAAAATTCTCGAAATACTCAGTAAGGGTTTCCGCAAGAACTTTGTCTTTGGCAAAGCTGAAGCGCCGGCAGAGAAAACTCCCGCACCGCAGAAACAGCCCAAAAACGCCAAAGGCACAAAAAAAACTGCTGAAAAAGACAGCCATCTTGTTCCGCGTCCTCCGATTGTCACAGTTATGGGGCATGTTGACCATGGTAAAACCACGCTGCTTGACTACATCAGAAAAACAAGAGTAACAGAAAAAGAAGCAGGCGGTATAACACAGCACATTGGAGCTTCCAGAGTTCGCTACAACGGCAACGACATTGTGTTCTTGGATACGCCCGGTCATGAGGCCTTTACCTCAATGCGCGCGCGCGGAGCCCAGGTAACGGACATCGCAATATTGGTAGTCGCTGCCGACGACGGCATAAAACCGCAGACGATAGAGGCACTTAACCATGCAAAGGCGGCTGGTGTACCCATTGTAGTTGCGGTAAATAAAACAGATAAACCTGATGCGAAGCCGGAAAGAGTACGCCAGCAGCTCTCGGACTACGGACTTGTGCCGGAAGAGTGGGGTGGAGATACAATTATGGTTGACGTTGCCGCTAAAGTAGGTACTAACGTTGACCAATTGCTTGAAATGGTCTTGTTGGTCGCCGAAATGCAGGAGCTGCAAGCCGACCCAACGATTAAACCAGTCGGAACAGTAATCGAAGCGAACCTCGACAAAGGAAAAGGCCCTGTGGCGACAGTCATTGTTCAGAAGGGGACCTTGCGCCGCGGCAATATTATACACACGGAAACGGCTTGGGGCAAAATCAGGGCGATGATCGACGATTCGGGACGCACTATAGATGTTGCCGGCCCCAGTACTCCGGTGGAAATCCTCGGACTCGAAAACGTTCCTCAGCCAGGTGAAATCTTCACAACTCTTTCAAGCGAGCGTGAAGCGCGTGACATCATGTCTCAGAATGAGTTTGAACGCAGAGAAATGGATCAGAATAAATCAAAGCGTTTGACACTTGAAGAGCTGTACGAAAAAATGCAGACAGAAGAAGTACCGCAGCTAGGTATTGTTCTGAAGACGGACGTCCAAGGGTCTCTTGAGGCCTTTCATGCATCATTGATGAAAATGAGCACGGATTCTGTATCTGTAAACATGGTTCACGAAGGCGTCGGCAGAATTTCCGAATCAGACGTAATGCTTGCCTCAGCTTCAAACGCTATTGTCATCGGATTTAATGTACGCCCTGACAGCAATGCCAAGAAAATTGCTGAAGCCGAAGGCGTACAGATAAGACTATACCAGGTAATCTACGACATGCTGGATGACGTTAAGGCTGCTATGGAAGGCATGCTTGCTCCCGAACTTCGGGAACACACTCTCGGAACAGCGGAAATTCGTGAAATTTTCCGTGTCCCCAAAGTTGGCAACATCGCAGGATGCCGTGTTCAGGAGGGGCTGCTCCGCAGAAACGCAAAAGTACGTCTCATTCGCGACGGCGTTGTCTTCTGGAGCGGAGAACTCTCAAGCCTCAAACACTTCAAAGATGATGTAAGAGAGATCAAGGCCGGAAATGAATGTGGACTGAGCTTTGAAAAATTCCAAGATTTTCATGTAGGCGACGTCATCGAAGCCTACGAAATCCTTAAGGAAAAGAAGACGCTGGAATAGCAGATGTCTCTATGGATCGGAGCCGCTCTTTGCTCTTTGAGGCTTAGCTTTGCAGGCAGCCTCAAAGAGCGGAGGCAGGTAGTGCGCTCCATACTTGATGGAGTACGCAGCCGTTTCTCAATATCTCCGGCAGATCTTGGACCGTACAATACATGGAATGCGGCCGAGCTTGGTTTCTCCGCTTCGGCGTCTTCGCCTGCGGAGCTAGAAGAAAGGCTCGACAATCTGGAAAAATTTCTTGGTCAGAAAGAAGAAACCGGTGAATTTGAAATAATATTCTTCACCCGGGAGGTATTTGCCTATGGTGACATATCGTATAAACAGAATAAATAAAGAATTTCTGCGTGCAATATCAGAAATGCTGCAAACAAAAATAAAAAAAGAAAAAGTGCGTGAGGCTATTCTCACCAAGGTCAACGTTTCAAGAGACCTTAGCTTTGCCAAAGTCTACTACACTCTCCTAGATACAATTGGCCGCGATGAAGTGCAAACAGCTCTTGACTCTGTTAGAACACAGCTCAGAGCCATGCTTGGCAAAGAGATGCACCTAAGAACAATCCCCGAGCTCCACTTTGTTTACGATGATTCTGAAGCTAAGGCCAGAGCAATGGATGAGTTGCTTGATAAAGTGGCGGCTCTAGATGCGGAACTGAAAAAAATCGAGTTGCCAGAGTCAAAAGATGAACAGTAACATAGATAACGAAGACATAAAAAAACAGATTATTGCGGCCATGAAAGCAAGTGATTCATGGCTGATTGTTTCGCATGAAAGCCCCGATGGAGACACGCTCGGATGTGCGATGACCCTTTTCTCACTCGGCCGCAGAATGGGTAAGCAGGTCTCTGTCAACGGCAAAAGCGAGATGCCTCAACGATACCTTTTCCTAGCACATGCATCATTCTATGAAGTGAAAGCCGCTCTTTCAGACGAAGATGCCCATTCTTTGATAATCTGTGTGGACACAAGTACATCTGAAAGAAGTGTACCAGGGATAAAGGAGCTCACGGAAGCTGGGGCACTGACAGTCAACATAGACCACCACGGAGACAACACTTGCTATTGCGCCCTCAACCTAATAAATCCTGTCGCCTCTGCTACTGCAGAAATAGTAGAGGACCTCATCTACACTGCCGGCTGGACAATGACAAAGGAAGAATCAGCTGCACTTTACGTTGCTCTCTCAACGGACAACGGCAACTTTCGATTTGCCTCCACTACACCGCAAAGCCACATCTGTGCCTCACGCTTACTTGAGGAGATCGGAAGAGCACACGTCTGAACTCCAGTCACAGCGATAGATCTC
>CAZFWP010000072.1:0-10061 GCA_964522805.1 uncultured Synergistaceae bacterium
GGGATTTTAGGGGATTGCGTGGGGTGGCTTGATTCATTCGACAGCAACCATCCGCAGTTTTTAAAGAAAACCCCCTGTCGTATTCCTATTATAGAGAACAATCCACCGTCTAAAATGGGTAATAGTTTGGGATATTACTCATACTGGCCAAGCACATCACGTGTAAAATGTATTGCTTTGAATGGAAAGTATTTTTCAGATCCTGTTTACTTTCAAAGTCGGATTAATGCTTGTACACAAGATAGGTGGCATGTACAAAACGCAACACTTCACCACACCTTTGTCCATGAATTCGGACACTATGTTGCACACTCTATGGAACAAATAACAAGAAAAACAGCTTGGGAACATCACTTTGTAGTGAGTTGCATAAACGAATTCAAAAGAACATTACCGGCATCTGAACAAGAATTAAGCGGTGCAAAAATTGTAGCAAAGTATGTTTCAATGTATGGCTCCACATCTGAAAGCGAAACATTTGCTGAATACTTTGGTGGTAAAAAACCAAGAGAGTTTGCTAAGATTTTCGGTAAAAACTTAATAAACATGATAAAAGAACTAGGGGGGATTTGATAATGTCTATGGAAGAACCAAGAGCGCTAAAAGATGGATGGGCATATATTGAAGATGGTGAATTTCATCTGAAAAAAGATGCTCCCGAATGGGCAAAAGAAGAAATAGCAGAAATAAATAGGGCATTAGAACTGACCCCTGACGATGACGGGTTAGTTACACTTTATTAACAACATCAGATGAGCGAAGCAAAAAAAAATCCTTCGATAGAAGAATTTACTAAAGCCGTTAAAGGCAGTTTTAAGGCTGGGTGCCCCAATCTAAGTGATACAGAAATTGACAGATACTTTGCTACAGATGAAGCTCAAGATGTTATAAAAACTCAGTACAAAGAAGACAAAGACAAAAAATGTCTTTTATATGTGGCTGCGTCTGCGGCAGGAAGTTGTCTTGCTTTAATGTATTAACTACCGCAAAACCACAATTAAAGCTCATTACCGTCCCTAATGGGGCGGCTTTTTTGTTAGGAGCCATAATATATACTCCGCATAACGTCAATTTATACGGGGTATATATTTTTAGGAAAGATAGTATCTAACTTTTATCTTTCGGTGGACATGGGTCGTTGCCGTGGCTATCTGAGCGTTGTATTCGCCCGTCTTTGCCGTGGATCTGCAGCTCAGTTCCTTGGCGCTGGCTTATCGGTCGTGCTAATTGCTCGGCTTCGCGTTTAGTTTCGGTAACACGCGAGGCCCTGGAATCCCCGTCTCGTTTGACTTGCCAGCCCTTTTCGTGCGGCATAACTCTGTGGGTGTCTCGTGCCATATTTTCACCTCCTTTATCTATGTTTGATTACAAATAGATTATATCGTAAAGGAGAGAATATATAAGATGCTTCTAAACACAGAAGAATTGGTCAAGATTTGTCGTAAATGGCAAAATTGTCTTGGGCTTCAGCATTGGGATATCCAATTGAGAGTGTGCAGAAAGAAAGAAATGTACACCGGTGGGGACGCCGAAGTGTTGCATAAACCTAACATTTTGAGCGCTGTAATTCAAATCCTCGACCCACAGGACTATGAAGATGCTTTTATAGCGCAGAACATAGAGCAAAGCATTATTCATGAGCTTTTACATATTCCGCTTAATATGTTCTGCAAACCCGAAGATGGTTCAGTCGAGAGTGTTCTGATGGAGCAGCATATTGAGTCGTTATCAAGGGCGTTGCTGTATTTAGATAAAAAATAATTTTTGGTGAGTTAAAGAGTAAAGTGCCGTCTCTGTAGTGGGGGCGGCTTTTTTGATGCCTTTTTGGAGGTGTCCGATGACAATCAAGCTTTCTAAAAAATACCGCGGAGTCCCGATGTTTGACGATGTGCCGCTTACATTCAGGGAAGTAAGAGCTTTCTGTGAGCTTGGCTGTGTTTCGTCTTGTCCGCAAATTTTGATGGGATATTTAAATAACCACTGCCGCGACAAGGAAAGGCTGCTTGATTATGCTAGGAAGCTTGAAGAGAGGCTTGAAGTTTCAGATATGAGAGGAGGGGATAGTCGTGGCAAAAAAGAAGAAAAAGCGCGAAGGAGGCTGCTAGTCTCTTGTTTTGTTTATAAATTTTCATAGGGAGGAGCAAGTATAATAAATACACTGCTTGACGCAGCTACCGCAGTAGGAATAGACTAACAATAGTAAGAAGCTGCCTTGGGAAGCAGTTTGCCCAGCTTCTTTACAAATATCCGACAATAAAATTCATCGAGAACTTGGCATACTTGGAAGCTAACAATGTCTCCTCTGCCTTGTGCGGAAGATATATGTATCCAGAATGCCTATGTTCCGGAATCCGATCTGCTGCTCAAAACCCAAGCTTATTACCCGATATCAATACACATCAAACTACCTTGGGGTGCCGATTAAGACATTATATAAAAGGGTGGATTTTTTATTTCACAGGATTCAATAAATAATGCGCAAGTTTTGATGGTGCTATAAGCTAAGCTGATAAATAATTGATTATTGAAAATGAGCTCCATTCTTATTTATATTTATACCAATTCCCATATAGTTACAAAATAGAACATATAAATATGTTTGACGATGATGAAGGGTAATGTGAGCGTAATGAAAATTGCAATGATTTTTGATGGGTTAGGTTGGGGCGGAACAGAACGTGTCGGAATTGATTATGTAAGAATTATGAAGGAGCTTGGCTGCGATGTAGATGTATATAATCTTATCCCGTCATTGAATGCAATGGAATCAAATATTCCTACCGATGTTAATATTATTCATTATCATTTTTCTCGTTTTTTGTCACCTCAAGCGTATAGCCGAATGCTATATAAAGCCAGTTTTTGTGGAATATTCCTTTATATTGCAATGTATATTGCTTGTTCAATAATTAATTTCTTAAGAAGACCCTTTTGTAGGCTCAAATATGGACAATATGATATTGCTATTGCTTTTTCTGGCCACTGGAATGATTTAGCATTTATTTCACAAGGATATGTCAAATCAAAGAAAACTGTATGTTGGATACACGGAGCTTTATACCAATATATAATGACTTCCTTTGGTTATATTCCTCTGTATATGTCCATCAAAAATCTAGTTGTACTCTCAACAGAAGGGGATGATGAAGTGTTGGCGTCTTGTCCTCTCCTAAAACAACGCTGCATACTTACTAAAATTTATAATCCGACGTTTTTTGATGGGAGCTATGACTCCAAAATTGTAGAAAAATTAAATACAACATTTGGTTTGTTTATTTTAACTGTAGCCAGAATGGAATATCCTGTTAAAGATATTATTACCTTATTAGAGGCCTACCGTCTTCTTGTAAATGAAGAGAAAGTTGCTCCTAAATTGGTAGTCGTAGGAGATGGACCTGATCTTGTTCGATTTAAAGAATATGCAATTAAGCTTAATTTAGCTGAAAGAGTTGTATTTGAAGGTGCGCGTGCTAACGTAGGCGATTATTACAAAGCTTGTAGCTTTTTTGTCCTTTCTAGCGGCGTGAGTGAGGGACTGCCAACTGTAATTATCGAAGCAATGACCTATAGTAAGCCAATTGTTGCTACTGATGCGGCTCCTGGAGTACGTGAGATATTAGGAAATAATGAATATGGAATCGTAGTAAAGAAAAAAAGTGCGGAGGATCTAAAAAAAGGAATGCTAAGGTTGGTAGAAGATAGTGATTGTTACTCATTATTAGCAAAAGCATCAGCAATGCGTTCCAAAGATTTTGAATATAAAATTGCAATGCACGAGCTAAAGAAGATGTTAGATAGCATATAATAAGTAATTTTTTATATTAAACGAGAATAATTTAATTTTTATCTGTAGTTATATTAAATATTCGCCACTAAAAGCGTAGTTTATTCGTCATTAATAGTCATGATCTATTATAAAAGCATTTAAGCATGTTTTACATTAAAGTATAGGTTGAGCTTGCCCAGTAAATAAGAGCTGTGAAGAGAACTTAGCTGCGGATATTCTGCGTTGGAGCAAGCAGGTACAGTGGTTAAAAGAAGCGTAAGGCAGAGCTTGTTAGGCTCTGCCCCGTTGTTTTTTATTTCGCGTGCCCCTCTTCTCTGGCGCTATAATCCCTGAAGGCTTCGGCGAGGCGTTTTACTCCTTCGGCGGCCTCTTCGGGTTTAACCTTTGCGAAGGATATGCGGAAGGCGTTTTTGCCCTTCCAAGCGTTGTCCATTGTGTAAAAGGCACTTCCGGGGATTATCCCGACTTTCTTATCCGTTACCGCAAAGCGTGCGAAGCTGCGCATATCATCTATCTCAGGTGCTTCTGCCCAGAGGAAAAAGCCTCCGCATGGGAAGTTTGCTTTTATACCAAGGGGCTTCAGATATTTTTCCACGGCCGCGGCCATAGCATCTCTTCGCACTCTGTAGGTATCGCGCAGGAAGGCAAGTCTTGCTCCGAAATCAACGGAGCTGAGGTAATTGCAGAGTCCCTTCTGAACTATCTCCGGGCGTCCTAGTCCTGCGCTTATGCGCAGTGCGTTGTAGTGCGGAATAAGCTGGTCAGGCACCACGATCCAACCACAGCGCATACCGGGCGTCACGACCTTAGAAAAACTGCTGCAGTGGATGACGGACTGTTTCTCCCCGGCAAGCTTCAGATAGCTTTCCGGCGGTTCCCCGTCATAGCTCAGATAGTGGTATGGGTCGTCCTCAAGTATGGGAACTCCATGGCGATCTGCAGCCTCGAGTATCTGTTTGCGTCGGGTGGTCGGCGAGGTGCGTCCGCTGGGGTTCTGAAAGTTCGGGATTGTGTATAAAAAGCGCACATTGTGCGCTGCTAGTGCCGCCTCGAATGCCCGGGGAATGATACCGTCATCGTCAGACTCAACACTTACACAGTTTGCGCCCTGCTTGCGCAGGGTCAGCAGAGTTTCTGTATAGGTCGGAGCTTCGGTAAGCACAGTACAGCCAGGGTCAATCAACGCCTCAGCGGTAAGGTTGATGGCCTCGCCGGCACCGTTGGTAAGCAGGATATTTTCCGCGCTCACCCAGTCTGGGGCAATTCCATCGCTCTTCATGCGCGCAACTATCCACTGACGCAGCGGTCTGTAGCCAAAGTCCTCCTTGGCGTAGGCCATCAGTGACTGGTCATCAAAGATATTGTTAAAGGCCTTTTTCAGTTCCTCTATAGGGTAAATGTCCGCGGAGGGTTCTCCCGCCGTGAAGGAGAGTGCGTGATTTTCTATAGCGAGTTTTATCATTACACCTATCTCTGATGGTTCCAGTCTCTCTTTTGCCATAGTACTAAGCTTGTTACTGAAATCATACGTTTTTTCCATTGCCATTCCTCCAAAAGCGCGGTATCCTGCCTGAGCGTGCGCCGATCATTCAACATGATAATATTTTACCCCAAAATAGTAGTTTCGCGGGCGATTAGTAGTAAAATTTAGATAATACATAACTGATACGGAAGAAGGTGCTGTGCACTTGAAGTATGGAAAGGTAACAGCGGAGATAAGAGCAGAGCTTGAAGCTGTCGTTGGAGCTAAAAATATCTGGATAAATGAGGAAAAGCTGGAGTCATGCTCGCGTGACGAGACGACCACTCTGCGGATTGACGAGCATTTTATGCCTGAGGTCGTGCTTGCGCCTGAGGATGCGGAGCAGGTATCGGCGATTCTGAAGATTGCTAACAAATACCTGCTGCCTGTAACTCCGCGTGGCGGAGGAACAGGGCTTTCCGGCGGCGCTCTGCCTGTCTTTGGCGGTCTAGTGCTCAGCGATGAGCGGATGAACAGGATACTTGAGATAGATGAAAAAAATCTGGCGGCTGTGGTGCAGCCCGGAGTCATTACAGGGGATATAAACACAGCTGCAGCGGAAAAGGATCTTGCCTATGTAGGCTATCCGATGAGCCTGCTTTCCTGTCACATCGGCGGGAATGTGGCGGAAAACGCTGGTGGCGGCAGCGCCGTAAAATACGGTGTCACCATGCGCTATGTGCTGGGTCTTGAGGCTGTGCTGCCAACTGGTGAAATAGTCAGACTGGGTGGCAAGCTGATGAAGGATGTCACAGGCTACAGCCTTAAGGAGCTGCTTATAGGTTCCGAGGGAACGCTTGGCTATATCACGGAAATTACATTGCGGCTGCAGCCTTTGATAAGAAACCGTGCCGCGCTGCTTGCTCAATTTCCCTCCTCAGCGAAGGCAGTCGCCGCTGTTCCAAGGATGATGACTCAGGGCAGCGTGCTTCCCTCATCCATTGAATATATTGACTCCTACTGTTTTCAGAAAGCCTGTAGCTATCTCAATGAAAGCCTGCCCTGTGATAGTGTTGAGGCTGTTTTGCTGATAGAGGTCGACGGCGGCACAGAGGAGGCGCTCGACAGTGACCTAGAAAGAGCGGGCACGATACTTGCTGTAGAGGGCGCCTCGGAAATATATGTGGCCGACACACGTTCCTCTCGCGAGAGAATCTGGGCTTTGCGCCGGTCAATAGATGAGGCACTGCGTGTTACAGACCCGATACAGACTGATGAGGACATTGTTGTGCCAGTTTCACAGATTTCCGCGCTGGTGGAAGGGCTGCACGAGCTGGAGAGGCGGCATGGCTTGCGCATCGTGAACTTTGGACACGCAGGCGATGGTAATATGCACTCGACTCTGCTCAAACCTCAGCGGCTTTCGACTGAAGAATGGGAAAGTCTCTCAACAGAGCTTGAGTGGGAGATTTTCCGTCTTGTCGACTCAATGGGCGGCGTTATAAGCGGAGAGCATGGGATAGGGAGCAAGAGAAAGAAGTACTTTATGGAACTCTGCCCCGAAACTAAGCTTCTGATGATGAGAAAAATCAAAGAGGCTCTGGACCCTAATGGCATAATGAACCCCGGAAAAATTTTTGACTAAGCAAAGGCAAGGAGGGTGAAAAAGACAGGAAGAAGCGGAACCCCGGAGGTTTCTGCGAAATGGGGAAACACTGACTCACACAAACAGACAAAGAAAGGAAGTGTTATCATGCCACAAAAACAGCAATACACCATGGAACAGCTTATGCACTTTATTATCCCCTCATTCATAGGTGCACTTGTATTTTTGCTTCCAATACCGATGAAGGGCAGCTTAAACACAATCCTCGGAATCGTAATCGACTGGGGTAAGGCTCTGCTCAAACCATGGCTGCCTGGAGCCGCGATGACGCTGGTTGTCATCTCTGCGCTTGCTTCACTATGGGCCACAGTCGCACGGCCTGAGAAAATAGAGAAGGATCCCTTCTGGGGCGAGCTGCTGATAGTACGTCCCTTTTGGCTTGTTTCTCGGCTGCTGGGAGCTGTGCTTTACGTCATCATTTACTATAAGCTGGGGCCCGAGATAGTCTGGGATATGAACAACGGCGGCACTCCGGCGATAGTCCTTGCACCAGCTCTGCTTATCATTTTCATAGTGCTTGCCGGAGTCGTGCCGCTGCTGACAGACTATGGGCTTATGGAATATGTTGGCACCTTTGCACGCCCGATAATGGGACCTCTTTTTAAGCTGCCCGGACGTTCGGCGGTGGACTGTCTCGCCTCCTGGGTCGGCAGCTGCTCCGTTGCTGTTGTCATCACTACAAAGGTCCATGACCAGGGCTACTATTCGGACCGCGAGGCCTCTGTCATCACCACCGCCTTTTCAGTCATAAGCATTGCCTACATCTATGTTATGGCGGATTTTGTAGGGTTGCCGAATATGTACTTTCAGATAATGGCTGCTGTCTATGCTGTAACCTTCATACTTGCGCTGATAATGCCGCGCATCTGGCCCCTTTCCTCTATACCAGACGCCTTTTCCGGAAAGGCCGGTAAGCAGCGCATCGGCGACGATCTTCCGAAGGGCTGGACGCTCTCTGAATGGGCTCTTAAAATGGCTGTGGAACGTTCAGCGCAGCAAACAACGGCAAAGACAATAGACTCCGGCTTAAAAACATTCATCTCCTTGGTCATAAGCACCATGCCTCTCGTGGTGGCCTGGGGAACAGTGGTACTCATCATCGCAAATAACACGCCAGTCTTCCAGACACTCTCAATTCCCTTTGCTTGGTGCCTTGAGCTGATTCGGCTCCCAGAAGCGCGGCAGGTGGCTCCGGCCTTCCTGCTTGCTTATGCGGACCAGTTTCTTGCCGCTGTGGTCGGGGCTGGACGCACCTCTGTAGCCGCTAAATTCATGTGCGCCTGTATCTCAGGCACAGGGCTCATTTATATGACAGAGGTCGGAGTGCTCATTCTGCAGTCATCAATTCCGCTTGGCTTCTGGAAGCTGACTGGCATCTATGTAATCCGTGCTGTTCTAAGTATCTTCTTGCTTGCGCCCTTTGTCTGGTACTTCTGCTAGGGCATCGTTGATTATTTGCACCGCTTGCGTCACTGGTTGGCGTGAGCGGTGCTTTTCTTTACCGTACCTTCTGCATTTTCTAATAAACGTTCCGTAGGTTTATGAAATGTCTGCGAAGTGTGGGTACAAAGAGAAGCCGATGCGGTTTCCCTTTGCATAGTCGGTTTTTCAGCTCATGCTTGCGCGGCTTTTATTAAGAGTAGGGCTTCTGCGTGGGAACTCCTCCTCTGTTGAGAATTTGCAAAAATGACCTTGTTCAGAGGCTGTGAGCCGAACATCAGCGTCAAATACTCCGCACCGGGATACGAAGCTCGTTAGTTCGGAATGTTTGACGCTGATGTTTATTACAGTAAGCTTTGTATAAAATCAGCAAGCTATAGGGAAAAATTACTTTAGGCAGTCGTTGGGGCACAAGCCCATGCAGAGCCCGCAGCCGCTGCATTTTGCCAGGTCAATTCTTATTTCGCCTTGATCTACACTAATAGCCTGATAGCCGGCGTCACGGCAGGTGGCTACGCACTTAGCGCAGTATACGCAGTGTGTTTTTGACCATGTTGGATGGACTCTTGTCTTTCTGTCTATTTCAGCATGGGGAATAATGTTATTCAAAACTCGCCCCCTAAAAGAGTCAATATTTGCAAATCCCATGTTTTCCATATAGTTTTGCAGCCCCGATGTAAGGTTTTTGATGATTCCATAGCCGTTTTCCATGACGGCGGAGCATATTTGCACCGTGGATGCTCCGGCTAAGATAAATTCTGCTGTGTCCTTCCAGTCATAAATGCCGCCACAGCCAGATATGGGAATATTTACTCGGCGGGCGATCTCCATTACCGATCGCAAGGCAATGGGCCTGATGACGCGGCCGGAGATGCCGCTGGAAGTGCCTACTCCGTTTACGTTGAATATGGGTTTGAACGTTGAAATATCAATGCCGGGAACCGCGCTGACCGTGTTTATGGCACAAATGGCGTTGGCTCCGTTTTCCTCACAAATCACGGAAGAGTAGACAATATCTGACATGGCTGTTAATTTGACCATCAAAGGAAGTTTGGTAGCTTCCTTCATCCAGCCGAGAATTTCCATGATCTTTTGCGGATTTTCGCCGATGGAGGCGCCGCTGCCTATTTCTGAACATCCGTGGGGGCACGAAAAATTAAGCTCCAACGCATCAGCACCCGCTCGCTCGCAGTCGCGCGCGGCATCACACCATTTTTCTTTTATCGGTGTGCTGCCATAGAGAATACTGGCGATAACAGCGCGGTCAGGCCACTCTCTTTTTAGTTTGACGATATTTTCGCAGTATTGTTCGTGAGTCTCCTGTGAGCCAAGTTCTATATTCATAAAGCCAAAGTTGAATCCGTTAAATTTGCTGCCCACACGTAAAGGAAAGATTCGCGGCGAGACATCTTTAAGTGCTTGGTCACCATCTCCTGTGTATTGGCTCATTGTCTTAATTACGGCTCCGCCCCATCCCTCATGGAAAGCGCGGCTGACCATCTCCATATTTCTCGTAGGAGGGGCGGATGCGAGGATAAAGGGGTTGGGCATGGGAGTGCTCATAAAGCATGCAGTAAGGTCTGCTTTCATTTTTTAACCTCCGCTTGATATAATTTTTTGCCTGTCAAAGCATGAAAAATTATAACACCGGTGTCCATTTAATGTTTTGCAGTTTTAAAGGATATGAAGGTGTTTTTTCTTAATAA